>CAKUYG010000005.1 GCA_934702165.1 uncultured Bacteroidales bacterium
CGGCAAGACCGCTGACATAGGGTTGAAGACCCAGCTTCTACCTAAAGACAAGGAACTCGAAATACGCTCCAGGATCGCCTCAAGGCTCGTCAGGGGCACAATCGATGTCTTCCTCAACTATGAGCCGAACTCCGCAGAGGCTGTCCGGCAGATAGACATGGAGGCGGCACGCGCCTACATAGCACAGACGTCCATTCTCGCCAAGGAAATGGGAGTGCAGTACAGTCCGTCCAACACGGCCATACTTCTCAATGCCGTACTCGGCCTCCCGAACCTCACCGAGACCAAGAAGACTGATGTGATCACGGAAGAGAACTGGCCGGCAGTAAGCGAGGCGTTCGACCGCTGCCTCGACACCGTAGACGAATACCGCGTCCGCGAGGGCGAGGCGCTATACAAGGATGTGACTTCAAGGGTGACGAATATCCTCAGACTCTATGAGGGAGTCGAGTCACACGAGAAAGAGAGACTTGATGCCGTAAGGGAGCGCATCCTCAAGGCCGCTGAAGACCTCCAGATCAAGCTCGACAGAGAAAGGTTCGAGCAGGAGATGATATTCTATCTGGAAAAACTCGACATCAACGAGGAAAAAGTCCGCCTTCGCCAGCACTGCAAGTATTTTCTGGATACGATCGACTCTGAAAGCTATCCAGGAAAAAAACTCGGCTTCATCATACAGGAAATGGGGCGGGAGATCAACACCACCGGCTCAAAAGCCAACCATGCTGAAATACAAAAGCTCGTCGTTCAGATGAAGGACGAGCTTGAGAAAATACGTGAGCAGTCTATGAATATACTGTAGACTCCACTTATTCAGCTTTTGAAGCCGCGGCTGCCTTTGGCGACGCGGCTTTTTCCGTAACGGAGGGATTTTTCTTCTTGACAATCTCGGAGACTGACTTCTCGAAGTCCTGCTCGCTTATCATGCCGCAGGTGCCGTTGAACTGGGCTCCCATTTCGACCTGGAGTTTGTTGATGTGGATGTCTCCCGATACTGAAGCGAGGCTCTTTACTGAAAGGGTGTCCTTGACATAGACTTCCCCTTCGAGCTTGCCCCAGAGATCAAGATTGGTACACAGGAGCCTGCCGGATATGACAGCGGTCTCACCGACTACAATCTTCCCTTCGGAAAAAACGGTTCCGAAAACCTCGCCGTCAACCCTTATATCGGCCGAAGACACGATGTCGCCTGTAATGACGGCACCTTTGGAAATACGGGTCACGTCATTGACATTGACGGACATGTCTGAAGATTTCTGCATATTGTCTGATTTTTTAAACAAGGCCCTTACCATGGCAGTTCTTGTATTTCTTGCCGCTCCCGCACGGGCAAGGATCATTGCGGCCTATCGTCTTGTCAACCTTGACAGGGGTGCGCGCTTTCTGCTCCGCGTTGGTGGCGAGGTCACTGCGGCCTGCCTGCATCTTGCTCATGTCCGGGCTCTGCTGCACCGGACGCTGCGGCTGCTCCGGAGACTCGCGCAGCGGCACGAATGCCTTGAAAAGGAAGGACAGAACATCCTTGTTGAGGGTCTCGAGCATTGACGCGAAGAGGTTGTAGCTCTCGAGTTTGTATACCACAACCGGATCTTTCTGCTCGTAGGAAGCGTTCTGCACACTCTGTTTGAGATCATCCATCTCACGGAGGTGCTCTTTCCAATGCTCATCGATCTGGTAGAGGATGATGTTCTTGCTGAGGGTCTTGGCAATCTCGCGGCCGTCGGAATTGTAGGCTTTCTCAAGGTTGACACTGAGCCCTATCTGCTTGATGCCGTCGGAGACAGGGATGGCTATGTTCTGATAGAGTTTGCCCTGCTTCTCGTAGACTTCCTTGACGATAGGATAGAGTTTCTCGACAAGGGCGTCCATACGGCGCTTGTAGACTTCCATCATGTGCTCCGTCAGTCTGTCCTCAAGTTCTTCGCGCTTTGCTTTCTCATAGAAAGCGGCATCGAAGCCTGTGTCTATGGAGTACATGGCCATAAGGGCCACCTCGAAATCCTCGAAAGGAAGATGACGGTTCTTCTCCACGAAAAGGGTGGCGGCGTCAAGCATCATGTTGCGAAGGTCGATCTCTATCTTGTCTCCGCTGATGGCGTTGCGGCGGCGCGCATAGATTGCCTCCCTCTGGTAATTCATGACATCATCGTATTCGAGGAGGCGCTTGCGTATGCCGAAATTGTTTTCTTCTACCTTGCGCTGCGCGTTCTCGACAGCTTTGGAGAGCATGTTGTTCTCAAGGGCCTCGTCATCGGCCATGCCGAGCCTGTCAACCATGCCGGCTATCCTCTCGGAGCCGAAAAGACGCATGAGCTTGTCCTCAAGGGAGAGGTAGAAAGTTGATGAGCCCGGATCCCCCTGACGTCCGGCACGACCACGGAGCTGACGGTCCACACGGCGTGAATCGTGACGTTCCGTACCGATGATGGCCAGTCCGCCTGCGGCCTTGACTTCAGGAGAAAGCTTGATGTCGGTACCGCGGCCTGCCATGTTGGTGGCGATAGTCACGGTGGAACTCTGTCCGGCCTGGGCCACGATCTCGGCCTCGCGGGCATGCTCCTTGGCGTTGAGCACGTTGTGACGGATTCCCCTCATCCTGAGCATGCGGCTCAGGAGTTCGGAAGTCTCGACATCGGTGGTGCCGACAAGTACCGGGCGGCCCTTGGAGGTAAGATCCACGATACGCTCTATGACTGCGTTGTATTTGGCCTTCTTGGTCTTGTATATCAAATCATTCTGATCGTCGCGGATGACAGGGCGGTTGGTCGGGATGACCATCACGTCCAGCTTGTAGATGCTCCAGAACTCGCCCGCCTCGGTCTCGGCCGTACCGGTCATTCCGGCGAGCTTGTGATACATGCGGAAGTAGTTCTGAAGGGTGATGGTGGCGAATGTCTGCGTGGCACCCTCGACCTTGACGTTCTCTTTGGCCTCCACAGCCTGATGCAGTCCGTCGCTCCAGCGGCGGCCCTCCATGATACGTCCGGTAGACTCGTCCACGATCTTGATCTGCCCGTCCATTATCACGTAGTCCACGTCCTTCTCGAACATTGTGTAAGCCTTCAGGAGCTGGATCACGGTGTGTACGCGCTCGCTCTTGAGGGAGAACTCCGACATCAGTGCGTCCTTCTTCTGCTGCTTCTCCTGAAGCGGGAGATCAGAATGCTCGATTTCCGCGGTCTGGGAGCCGACGTCCGGAAGCACGAAGAAGTCGTCGTTGCCCACGGCTTTGGCGAGCACCTCATGGCCCTTGTCTGTCATGTCCACGGAATGGAGCTGCTCGTTGATGACGAAGTAAAGCGGATCAGTCACCACAGGCATCTCCCTCTCGTTGTCCTGCATATAGTAGTTCTCCGCCTTCTGGAGGAGGACCTTCATGCCCGGTTCGGAAAGGAACTTGATGAGCGGGGAATACTTCGGCAGACCCTTGTGGGCACGGAGCAGGAGCTTGCCGCCCTCGTTCTCATCGCCCTCGGCTATCTTCTTACGGGCTTCGTTGAGCACCTGGTTCACAAGGGCACGCTGGGCCTGGTAGAGCTTCTCCACGAACGGTTTGAACTCCATGAACTGGGCCTCATCGGCATCGTTGCGCTGGATCGGTCCCGATATGATGAGAGGTGTGCGGGCATCGTCTATGAGTACGGAGTCCACCTCATCGACTATGGCGTAGTGATGCTTGCGCTGCACCAGGTCCTCCTGAACCACGGCCATGTTGTCACGCAGATAATCGAAACCGAACTCGTTGTTGGTACCGAAAGTGATGTCGCAGTTGTAGGCCTTGCGGCGCGCATCGGAATTAGGCTGATGCTTGTCTATGCAGTCCACGGACAGGCCGTGGAACATGTACAGAGGCCCCATCCACTCAGAATCTCGCTTGGAGAGGTAGTCGTTGACCGTGACGATGTGGACGCCCTTGCCTGCGAGGGCGTTGAGAAACACCGGAAGCGTGGCGACAAGGGTCTTGCCCTCGCCGGTGGCCATCTCAGCTATCTTGCCCTGGTGCAGAGCGATACCTCCGATGAGCTGGACATCGTAATGCACCATGTCCCAGGTGATCTCGTTGCCGCCTGCCATCCAGTGGTTGTGGTATATGGCCTTGTCCCCGTCGATGGTGACAAAATCGTGACCCACGGAAAGGTCCTTGTCGAACTGCGTGGCGGTCACCTCCACGGACTCGTTTTCCTTGAAGCGGCGCGCCGTGGACTTCATTATTGCGAAGGCCTCCGGCAGCATCTCGTTGAGGCTCTTCTCTATAGCCTCGTCCTCATCCTTGACCAGCTTGTCTGACTCATCGGCAAGTTTCTCTTTCTCGGAAACGGGAATATCCTTATTGAGTTCTTCCTTGATCTGTGCTATACGGTCCTCGAACGGAGCCTCCACCTCGGAGAGCTTCTGCCGGAGCGCTGCCGAGCGGGCGCGCAATTCATCGTTGGACAGGGCGTCGATCTCCGGATAGACCGCGAGAATCTTCTGCAGAATCGGCTTCACCGCCTTGTAGTCGCGGTCGGCCTTGGAGCCGAAAACTTTTCCTATTACTGAAGCGAATGACATTCTTCTCTTATATTTATTAAATCTCACAAATATAACTATATTTGTCCTTACAGCAAAATCAAAAACCGATGAAGCATCATCTTACCCTAATCCTGGCCGCCATGCTCACACTGGCAGGGTGCGGCAGCGTAAGCCAGTCCCCACGTGAAGTGGAGGACTTCAACTTCGGATGGAAATTCTCCCTCGGCGACGACCTTTCCTGGTCCGGAGCCGACTTCGACGACTCCGCCTGGAGGGCTCTGCACCTTCCCCACGACTGGTCAGTAGAAGGAGAATTCTCCAAAGACAACCCCTCCACCCCGAGCGGCGGAGCACTGCCTGGCGGAATCGGCTGGTACCGCAAGACTTTCGTCCTCCCGGAACTGAGCGGGCAGGAGAGGTACAGCCTCGAATTCGACGGGGTCTTCATGAACAGCACCGTATATCTCAACGGTCACGCCCTCGGCACCCGCCCCTACGGCTACAGCTCTTTCCACTATGACCTCACGCCATACCTCCAGGCAGGCGAGAACCTTGTCGCAGTGCGCTGCGACAATGCCGAGCAGCCGAATTCAAGGTGGTACGCCGGCTGCGGCATCTACCGCAACGTAAGGCTAGTGCGCACCACCGACACGCACGTGGCCTACAACGGCTCTTTCGTGACCACAGCGACAGCCGGAGAAAAGAGCACGGTCAGGGTACAGACGGAGATCGAGGGCCCGCAGCAAGAGAATGTCAAGGTAATCTATGAGATACTCGACCACAAGGGACACAGGCTCGCCTCAAGCGAAGCCTCATACGCTGACGGCAGCGCCAACGGCGAACTCGAACTCAAGGGAGCAAGGCCGTGGAGCCTGGAGGACCCGTATCTCTATACGCTCAGGACGGAACTGTATTCAGGAGACACCCTCAAAGACCGCTACGACACACGATTCGGCATCCGCAGCATAAGCTGGGACAAGGACAAGGGATTCTTCCTCAACGGCAAGAATGTCAAGATGCTGGGAGTCTGCATGCACCACGACATGGGCTGCATCGGCACGGCAGTGCACCGCAGAGCCCTGGAACGCCAGCTCGAAAAGCTCAAGAGCATGGGAGTCAACGCAATACGCACGTCCCACAACCCGCCCGCACCGGAACTGCTGGACCTCTGCGACGAGATGGGCTTCCTGGTGATGGACGAGGCGATGGACATGTGGCGCAAACGTAAGACACGCTACGACTACGCCCGCTTCTTCGATGAGTGGCACAGGGCCGACATCCAGGACTTCATAAAGCGCGACCGCAACCACCCGAGTGTGGTGATGTGGAGCATAGGCAACGAAATCCTCGAACAGAGCGACTCCAAGAGCGACATTATAGAGAACCTCAGCGCCGAGGAGGCAAACACACTGCTCAATTTCATACACTCCCTCGGGCAGAGCGACTCCAATGAAAACAACCCCAACATCGTGCTGACCAGACATCTGGCCGGACTGGTTCGGGAGCTTGACACCACAAGAGCCATCACCGCCGGATGCAACGGGGTATGGCCCGGCAACAACCTGCTGCGCAGCGGAGCTCTCGACGTCTACGGGTTCAACTACCACCCGCACCTGTACGACTCATGCAGGGTATGGTTCCCGGACAAGCCTCTCATCGGCTCGGAGACGGCTTCAGCCCTCAACAGCCGCGGGGTTTACTACCAGCCGTCAACCAGGGTGCAGAAGCTTCCGGGCAAGGACTGGGCTCCCGGACAGGAGGCGGAACACCAGTGCACCGCGTACGACGTCAGCAGCGCCCCTTGGGCCAACACTGCCACGGAGGCATGGGTAGCGGTGCGCGACAGGGACTACATGGCGGGAACCTTCCTCTGGACCGGGTTTGACTACCTCGGCGAGCCCACCCCGTACGGCTGGCCGTCAAGGAGCTCGTATTTCGGGGTATTCGACCTGGCAGGGTTCCCGAAAGACAGTTACTGGCTGTACAGGTCTGAATGGACGGACGAGACCACCCTGCACATCTTCCCTCACTGGAACTGGTCAAAGGGCGACAAGGTGGACATCTGGGCATACTACAACAACGCCGACGAGGTTGAGCTTCTGGTCAACGGCAAGTCGCTGGGCAAACGCTCAAAGACGAGGGACACCCTCCACGCCGAATGGCTTTCTGTACCTTTCGAGGCAGGCAGGATAGAAGCCATTTCCTACAAGGACGGCAAGGAGGTCGCACGTGACGCGCGCTACACAACCGGGCCGGCAGTGTCGCTCAAGCTCACCGCAGACAGGGACGTGATCTCCGCAGACGGGTACGACCTCTCTTTCGTCACGGTGGAAGCCCTTGACAAGGACGGACGTGAGGTGCCGGTGGCTGATGACATGCTCTCATTCAGTGTGGACGGGGCCGGGGAACTCTTCGGGGTGGACAACGGCAATGCAGCAGACACCCTTTCCCTCAAGGGTTCGCGTAAAGCGCTCTTCTCCGGCAAGGCCCTCGCCGTGGTACGCTCCCTGAGGGGAGAAAAAGGGACGGCAACACTCACGGTAAGCGCCCCTTACGGCTCTGTCAAGCTCAACATAAAGGCGGAGTGATCTCCGACAGACAATTCAATCCGTGGCCGCATTCCGCGGTCACGGAATTTTTGTACCTTTGCAGCGGAAATGGGTACTTTACGCCAATGGTTCAAAAACGCTCGCTCTCTGTCCCTCGCACAGAGCCTGACCCCGGCCATCCTGGCCGTGGTGATGGCGACTGGACATGACGGATTCAGCCTTGCGCTTTCCATCTGCGCCGTGGCAGGCGTAGCCTGCGCGCACCTGGCCCTCAATCTGGCCGATGACTGGTTCGATTACAAGTCTGACATGATGGGAGACAGGCAGAAAGTGATACGCAAAGGTTTCCGGGCCATGACGGTAAAATATCCATATCTGACGGACGGCAGCGAATCCATGAAAAGCCTCGGCATGGCCATAGCCTCGTTCAGCGGGGCTGCCTGCATCTGCGGCGCCATAGTATTCGCCATACGTACAAGTCAAAACGGTTTTTGCAGCCTCCAGGGAAGCTGGTGGATAGCGGCAATCGTCTGCGCCACGGCTTTCCTTGGAGCATTCTATTCCGCTCCTCCTCTCAAACTGGGATTCCACGGGCTGGGTGAGATCGTCATCGGCGTGATATTCGGCCCGCTGCTGATGATAGGTGTGTTCTATGCCGCATCCGGACAGGTGTCACCCGAGATAGTGTGGATATCCATCCCTGTCGGTCTGCTGGTGATGAACATCCTGTACACTCACAGTTTCATAGAAAAAGCCGGAGATGCGGAGAGCGGGAAGAAGACCCTGGCCCTTCTGCTCGGATCGGACAAGGCGGGGCTTGCGATGGCATATTCACTCAACATCCTGCCTTTTGCCATGATCACGGCCGCAGTGTGCCTGGGAGTGCTGCATCCGTTATACCTGCTTGTCCTGCTCATTCTTCCCAGGGCAATATGGCTCTGCTCGTCGCTGAAAGGATTTGCCGAAGGACGTACGGGAGTACCAGGCAAGCCTGCCCCATGGCTAGGGCCGATGATGGAATGGGAACCGGTCAGGGAATCCGGAGTCGACTGGTTCCTGATGCGGTGGCTGACTGCCCGAAACACCCTGAGCGGATTCTGCATGACGGTGGCCGCAGCTCGACTGATACTTTTAATTTTCTAATAATGAATTCTTTCGGACAGTTCACATATCTCGGATGGTGGTGGGCTCGCGCTGTCCTCGGACGCCGCAAGCCCCTCCAGAGCGTAGTATTCATCTCTGACAGGTGCAACCTCAGCTGCAAGCATTGCAGTGTCTACAACCACACAGCCCCAGTGGACAAGACCTACGCCCAAATCAGGGAAGAACTCGAATACTGTTACTCCCTCGGCTCGCGCTTCATTGACTTCGAAGGAGGTGAACCGTTCCTCTGGAAGGACGGGGACAAGACAGTCAACGACCTCTGCCGCCTGGCCCGATCTATTGGTTTCTTCTCCTGCACCATCACCACCAACGCGCAGATGCCTTTCGACGGAAGCGTAGCCGACAGCATCTGGGTGTCGATGGACGGGGTCGGAGAATATCACGACAGAGTCCGGGGAAAGGGCGCATTTGGACGTCTGGAAAAAAACGTGGCTGTCTGCGGCTGCAAGGCTCTCAGCGCCAACATGGCCATCAATACGCTGAACTGCGATTCGGTGGCTTCCGCCATTGAGTACGTGGCGGACAGCCCATATTTCAAATGCATATCCCTCAATTTCCACACCCCTTTCCCGGGGACTGAATACCTGGAGGTGCCGCATGCCAAAAGAGTCGAGATCATAGACATGATACTCGACTACAAAAAACGAGGATTCCCTATAATGAACTCTCGCAGCGGCCTGTCCAAGATGAAGGACAACAATTTCCACAAGTGCTGCTGGATGACCAACTTCATCTTTTCTGACGGCACACGCAAATCGCAGTGCATCGGAGCGGAACAGGGTATCTGCCCGAAATGTGGGTTCTGTATGGCCGGTGAGGAGTCAGCCGTGATGCAGCTGCGCCCCGACACCATCCTTGCAGGTCTGAAACTGAGAGTGTAAAAAACCGGTCCTGACTTGAAGTCCGGACCGGTTGTATTATTATTTTGTCACTTCGCTTCCCCGCGCCATAGAGCCGACATTTCTTCAAGCGTCTTCCCCTTGGTCTCAGGAACCATCTTCCAGACGAAGAGGGCTGCAAGCAGACAGATCACGCAATACATCCCATAGGTAAACGCCGGGCTCCAGCTGTAAAGCGGCACGAAGGTGGAGCTCACAATGAAGTTGGACACCCACTGGAACGCCACAGCGATGGCAACGGCGGCGCCGCGGATGGTGTTGGGGAAGATTTCAGAGATGAGCACCCAGCATATAGGTCCCCAGCTGAACATGAACGAAGCCGAATAGATCATGATGCTTATCACGCCTATCACTCCCGGAAGCGACGGGGAGACTGCCGACAGAGTGACACCCAGAGCTCCGAGGGCCATTCCGAGGGAGCCGATTATCAGGAGCGGCTTGCGCCCGATCTTCTCCACGGTAAATATGGCCACGAGCGTGAACGTGATGTTGACTATGCCCATGAGGACCGTCTGCGTCATAGGATTGCCCATGCCCATCGACTCGAAGATGCGCGGCGCATAGTAAAGCACCGCGTTGATGCCGACGAATTGCTGGAACACGCTCAGCATGATGCCGACGAATATCACGACCCAACCGTAAGAGAACAGTTTTTCTTTCTTGACCGAAACCGTGTTCTTGATGTCAGCGAGTATCTCACCTGCTTTCTGCGCTCCGTTGACCTTGGTCAACACCTCCAGAGCCTTGGCATCCTGCCCGCTCATCGCGAGATAGCGCGGCGTCTCCGGGACAAGGAGTATGAGCAATGTGAAGAGTCCGGCCGGGACGCATTCAGAGCCGAACATCAGCCTCCATCCGGTAGTCACGCTCCAGTTGGCGTCGGCCTGCAGAGCATCAGCATTTATGATGCGGTTGAGTCCTTCAGCCAGAGACTCCATCTTCGGAGCTATATGGTCCCCGAGTATGACCAGATTGACGAAATAGACAAGAAGCTGCCCGAATATGATGGCAAACTGGTTCCATGACACAAGGGCGCCACGCTTGTCAGCAGGAGCAATCTCCGCGATGTACATAGGGCAGATGGCCGAAGCCATGCCGACACCGATGCCGCCGAGCACACGGTAAAGGTTGAACGCCACAAGAAGCTGGAATGAAGGCTGCCCCTTCGGGAAGAACAGGAACTCCGGATAATATGACCCGGCCGCGCTGAGAAAGAAACATACCCCCGCGATGAAGAGGCTCTTCTTTCGTCCGAAATGTCCGGCCATAAAGCCCGAGAGCGCACTTCCGATCACACATCCGATCAATGCGCTGGAAGCGGTGAACCCATGCAGGAAGTTGGTGTATGTGAAGTCCTCCGCTCCCATGAAGAAGGCCTGAAGTCCCCTGTCGGCACCGGAAATCACAGCAGTATCATATCCGAAAAGAAGTCCTCCGAGGACAGCCACTAGGACTATGAAAAAAAGATAGGCTTTGGAGCCTCCAGCATTATTTGACATCGTTCAACGCTTTTTCAAGTTCATTTTTCCACTCACCATAAGCCGTCTCAAGGGAGGATTTCCACCCGCTCTCAGGCTCTATCACCTCCAGTCTTTCAAGAGTGGCAAACGCCTCCTGCGGTGATTTGTAAAGTCCGGCACCCAAAGCGGCCCCTCTCGCGGCTCCGAGCGAGCCGTCGGTATCAAACAGCTCTATGCGGGCATCACACAGGGTTGCAAGTGTAGAACGGAACAGAGGACTGAGGAACATGTTGGCCTTGCCGGCACGTATCACGTCCGGCTTGAGGCCAAGACCTTTCATTATATCGATTCCATAACGGAACGAGAAGGCGATACCTTCCTGGACAGCACGCAGGATATGGGCCTTGGAATGGCGGACAAGATCAATTCCGCAGAGCCTCGCGCCGATATTCCGGTTGACGAGCATACGCTCGGCTCCGTTGCCGAAAGGCAGTACCGTAAGGCCGTCGGACCCGGCTGGAGCTGTAGAGGCGAGTTCGTTCATCTGCGGATAAGTAAGATCCGGGGATATATTCTTGTGTGCCCATGAATTCATGATGCCTGTGCCGTTGATGCACAGCAGCACCCCCATCCTCGGCTCTGAAGAACCTGTGACATGCAAGAAAGTGTTGACACGGGACTGCGGGTCGGCCTTAGGCAGTGCGGTGACTCCATACACCACCCCGCTTGTGCCTCCGGTAGCTGCAATCTCTCCGGGATTGAGCACATTGAGAGAAAAAGCATTGTTCGGCTGATCACCTGCACGGTACGATACAGGTGTACCTTCCGGGATGCCGAGTTCCGCCTGAATCTTGGCAGTGGTCCGTCCCTGCACCCCGACTGCCGGTACCACCTCGGAGAACAGTTCATGGGAGATCCCATACCAGTCCGCCACGAAGTCAGCTCTGCTTCCGGCCTTGAAATCCCAGAGGATACCCTCGGACAGGCCTGTGGCTGTAGTTGTCTCCTCCCCTGTCAGGAGATAGGCGATATAGTCTCCAGGGAGCATGAACCTGTCTATCTTGGAATAAGTGTCAGGTTCGTTCTGCTTAACCCAAGCCAGCTTGGACGCCGTGAAGTTGCCCGGAGAATTGAGAAGGTGTGACATGCATTTCTCGTAGCCGATGCCCTCAAGGGCCTTGCGGCCCGTCTCGACGGCACGTGAATCGCACCATATTATGGAGTTGCGCACAGGCCTTCCATCCTTGCCGAGCGCCACGAGGCCATGCATCTGATAAGAGATTCCGATAGAGGCGATCTTGGAGAGGTCATGCGATTTGGCCATATCCTTGAGACCATCACACATATATCCCCACCATGAATCAGGGTTCTGCTCCGCCCAGCCTTTATGCTCGGCGATGATAGGCGCTTCGGATTTGGGGTTGGTTGACGAGCACACGCATTTGCCGCTCGCAATGTCAAGCAGCGCGACCTTCACGGAAGAAGAGCCGACGTCTATTCCTAAAGAATACATAAGGTGTTATTACTGCAGGTTATTATTATGTGGATTCCGGTTTTTTCCGGAAAACTTTCAAAATTAACAATTTTTTTGTAATTTTGCAGCAATCAAGCACCGAATTGAGTCTGTGCGCATGCAGGATTAGCACATCGGTAGTGCATTGGCTTCCCAAGCCAAGGAGGAGGGTTCGACTCCCTTATCCTGCTCAGAATCAAAGAGAGACCGGAAGTCTGTGTACTTCCGGTCTCTCTTTTTTTAACTTTTACTGTTTCTCAAATGCCAGCGGCAAATTCTACACTATGACAATCCTAGTATCCGAAGATATCCTCAAGGCTCACTGTCTTGACAGGGCCGAGAGTGGAAAGATACTTCGTGTCAAGATCCTTTATGTCGCCGAGTATCGCGTAGGTGTAGTTGCGTCCCTTGACCCATTTCTGCTGCGCGGCGACCACATCGTCCAGGGTCATCCCCTGCACCTTATCGAACACGATCCTGTCGAGAGGCTCGGCAATTCCGAGACGGCGGCAGTCACGATAAGCCTCGAGCACTGAAGCACCGGTAACGCGCTGCGTACGCATGCGGCTCAGAAGAGCGTCCTTGGCCACGGAGAAGGCGGCCTCCGACTTAGGCATGTCATTGATTATCTCCTCAAAAGCCTCGATCGCACTGCGCATCTTGTCATTCTGGGTGGCTATGAAAGCCATATAAGGATACGTGTCGGACGCATAAGACGGAGTGTAAAGACGGGCCCAGGCAGAATAGGCAAGTCCTCTTGCCTCACGCATCTCCTGGAATACGACAGTATTCATTCCGCCGCCGAAATACTCATTGTACAGATCTATTGCGGCAGCCTGTGACGGATCGAATTTCTCTCCCCTGTTGGAATACTGGAAATAATAGATCTGAGCCGCGTCATACTGCGCCATGATCACTTCATTGCCCTTGGTCAGCTGCTTTGGAGTGAACACCTCCGGAAGGGCGACCGCACCCTTTCCGACCTTGTGGCTCTCCGCAAGAGTCTTCCTGAGTTCCTGCTGGGCAGCCGGTCCGTAATAAAGGATCTCATGGCCGTAGCCGAACACCTCACGTACCTTGGAGAGAAGTTCTTCGGAGGTCAAGGATGCGAGAGCCTCATCAGAAAGGCTGTTGCGCTTGATGAAGTCGCTGCCGTAATATACATAGCGAGAAAGCGCGCTGTAGCAGCTGCGCTGGGATTTCTTGTTGTTTGCCCTTACCCTCTGAAGATCGGACTTCACATTGGCAAGCACGGCCTCATCAGGCTTGGCGTTGAGGATAAGATCCTCCACTATCTCGAGGGCCTGGCCCATATTCTCACTGAGTCCGCTGAGTGACACTACACTCTGGTGCGAACCGGCAGAGAGGTTGAAATCGCATGCAAGGGCATACATGCTGGATGCGATGTCTTCCGCACTGCGTGTCGGAGTGCCGAGGTAACCGAGATAGTCAAACGCCGTACCCAGGAACGGGCAGTTCTCCGTGCCGAAGTTGAAGACAAGTTCAAGACTGAATATGTCATTTTGCTCATTACGCTTGTAGAGCAGGTTCACACCGTCGGTAAGTGCGGAGGAAGACATGTCTTTGGAGAAGTTGACGAATACGGGAGCTATCGGCTTAACCTTGGTGGCCTGGATCTCCTTGAGGAAGGCACTCTGGCTGTCGCGGTTGGTAGCAATAGGAGTGATTTTCGGAGCGGCTATCTTCTGCACGTTTTTGTCTTCCCCCTGACGCTTGTATACCACTGCATAAGAACTGTCAGAAAGGTACTCCTTGGCAAAGGATACCACATCCTCTTTTGTCACAGCCTCATAGCGCTCCAGATCACGCGCCGCGTCCTTCCAGTCCACGCCGTTTATGAACGCATCCACATACATCTGGGCACGGGAGGCGTTGTTCTCAAGCTCATGCATCTTGGCGAGCTTGATATTGTTGACGGTAGCGGCAATCAGGGCGTCGTCGAAGTCCCCGTCACGGAGTTTGGCTACCTCCTCGAGTGATATGTCCCGGAGCTGCTCCAGACTCTGTCCCTGCTTCGGGCGGCCCATTACCAGGAACATCCCGTAATCAGGACGCATGCTCGTACCTGCGCTCAGATAGAGAGCCTTCTGCTGCTGGTTCACATCTATGTCGATGATGCCGGCGCGGCCGTTGCTCAGGATGGAGCCTGCGATATCCGCCACCGCGGCTGTCTTGAGATCCGCCGCCCCCGGAAGCCTCCAGCCCATGGCAAGCATCTCAGCTTCGAGACCATATACATCCGTCACTATCGGGGATGTGACAGCAGGCTCTTTCTCGAACTTGAGCTGCGGCACGGCAGCAGCAGCCTTCCAGTCGCCGAAGTACTTCTCGATGGCAGAGACCATCTCGTCCGGGTTGAAGTCTCCGGAAACACATATCGCTATGTTGTTAGGTACATAGTAGACATCGTGATACTTCTTTACATTTGTTATTGAAGGGTTTTTGAGGTGTTCCTGGCTGCCCAGCGTGGTCTGCTGCCCGTAAGGGTGATGCGGGAACAGCGCCTTGTCCAAAGCTTCCCAGAGCTTACGGTTGTCCTGGGTGAGGGACATGTTCTTCTCTTCATATATGGTCTCAAGCTCGGTATGGAATCCGCGGATCACCACATTGCGGAACCTGTCCGCCTGAATGCGGGCCCAGTTGTCGATCTGGTTGGAAGGTATGTCCTCTGTGTAGACAGTCTCATCCGATGAAGTCCAGGCGTTGGTACCGTCAGCACCGATGATGGCCATGAGCTTGTCGTACTCGTTCGGTATGGACAATTTGGAGGCCTCGTAGCTGACGGAATCAATCTGATGATAGATCGCGGCGCGCGCAGCCTCGTCCTCAGTCCCGCGATATGTCTCGAAAAGGGACTCGATCTGATCAAGCATCGGCTTCTCCGCAGCATAATCCATGGTGCCGAACTGCTGAGTACCCTTGAACATGAGATGCTCGAAATAATGAGCCAGTCCCGTGGTTTCCGACGGATCGTTCTTGCTCCCGACCTTGACCGCTATATAGGTCTGGATCCGGGGCTGCTCCTTGTTGACGGACATGAAGACCTTCAGTCCATTGTCCAAAGTGTAGATTTTCGTCTCCAACGGATCTCCCTGGACAGTTTCATACTTCTGCCCGCAGGAGTGCAGGGACAGCGACAGCACGAACGCCGCCGCCATGAATAAGACTTTCTTCATATATAAAACAGTTAATACATCAATCCTAACCAGCCCTTCAGGCAATAAATTTTCGATAAATGTAAGAATTTTTTGCTAAAACAAATAAATTTCTCTACATTCGCATCGAAGTTTTTCATAGTTTAAGTTTAGGTTAAGTAGCGGGCGTTTCGCAGTGATGCGAGACGCCCGCGAATTTTTATACGTTTCCATGCCCCGATTAATACACGGATAACCTATCTTTGCAAAAAACAACGACTATGAAGACCCGTACATTCAATCTCCCGGCCGCAGCGCTGCTCTGCATCGGGATCGTATCCTGCCAGGGCCAGGCCCTCATGCAGGAAGGCAGCCTCAGCATAAGAATAGCCTCAAGCAAGAGCCTTGATCTCCCGGGCACGGAGGATTTCATCCTGAGCATAAAGGACGGAGACGGGAACTGCGTCTATCGGGGCCGCTTCGGGGACTCCCCCGAAGAACTGAAGGTAAAAAGCGGAACGTACACTGTCAGCGCCGTCTCCGGCACGTTTGAAGAGGCAAGGTTCGAAGCACCGCTGCTGGCCGACAGCAAAGAGGTGTTTGTCGGAGCGGGCGAAAGGGTGAGCGCCAGCCTTATGTGCACCCAGACCAACTGCGGCATCAAGATCAGGGCCGAAGAGAGTTTCACTGATGTTTTCCCCGACGGAATACTATATGTAAAAGGAAACGGGGGACGCCTGATGTACGGATACTCCGAAAAGAGGACCGGATACTTCAAGCCGGGGAAATTCACCATCTCGGTCAGTTCGGACGGCAAGGAACAGACTCTCCTGTCAAGAGAGATTGGGGAGGGTGAGATGCTCACCATGGACTTGTCCGCATCTTCGGGCTCTGCAGACGGTATACGTGTCCAGACAGACACCGCCAGACGCTGGACCCACGGGAGCTATACCTGGGGAAGTGAGGACAAGGACGAGAGCGATATGCAGGACGCGCTCGACATCACCCGGGCAAGAGAAAGCGCCGGAGAAAAAGGCGTCTGGGTAAGAGGATACATCGTGGGCTGTGCCGCTTCGGCCAGCAAGCTCGAGTTCAATCCCCCGTTTTCCAAGGCCACCAACATCCTGCTCGGACTGCGCTCCGGCACATCCGAGGGAAAATGGTGCATCTCTGTGGAACTCAAGAACAAAAAGGTGCGAGAGGCCCTCAACCTCCAGGACAACGGAGAACTGGACGGGAGCTTCATATATATAAAAGGAGACCTGGTGTCCTCCTATTACGGACTGCCAGGCCTCAAAAACGTCACTGAATATAAACTTGCCTACTGATTGATGCGCTTGAGGATGGCCTCGGTCTGCGCCTCGTATCCAGGCTTGTGCAGGAGTGCGAACATGTTCTTCTTGTAAGCTTCCACACCCGGCTGGTTGAACGGATTGATTCCGAGCACGTATGCACTCACACCGCACGCGAACTCGAAGAAGTAGAAGATGGCGCCGAGGTTCTCCTCATTGATGCGCTCAATGCTGACCTCTATTTGAGGTACGCCACCGTCGATGTGGGCGAGCTTAGTTCCGAGCTGCGCCATGGCGTTGCAGTGCTCCACGCGCTGTCCGGCAAGGTAGTTGAGCTGGTCCAGGTTCTGCTCATCAGATCCTATGACCACTTCCCTGTTGGACTTCTCGACCTTCACCGTGGTCTCGAACATCACCCTGTCTCCCTCCTGGATGAACTGCCCCATGGAGTGGAGGTCGGCCGTGCAGACAATGGATGCCGGGAAAATACCTTTGAGATCCTTGCCCTCGGACTCGCCGAAGAGCTGCTTCCACCATTCGCCCAGATACTGGAGTTTAGGGTTGAAAGTCACGAGAATCTCGACTTTCTTGCCAAGCTCTGAGTAGAGGAGATTGCGCATGGCGGCATATTTGACGGCTGCGTTGTCAGCTGACTTCTTGAGAAGTTCGGCCCTCTCTGCTGCGGCGCCTTTCAGCATCGCGCGCATGTCGAAACCGGCAAGCACTATAGGCAGGATGCCGACAGGGGTGAGGACAGAATAGCGGCCGCCGACATTGTCCGGCACGACGAATGTCTTGTACCCCTCCTGGGTGGCGAGTGTCTTGAGGGCTCCCTTGTGGGCATCAGTTACAGCCACGATACGCTCTGCGGCCTCTTCCCGCCCGTAAGTCTTCTCGATATAGGCTTTCACTATACGGAAAGCCACAGCCGGCTCAGTGGTGGTGCCGGACTTGGAGATCACCACGCAGGCGGTGTTCTTGGTTGCGGCAAGGTCCATCAGCTCAGCAAGATACTCTTCAGAGAGGTTATTGCCTGCGAATACGACCTGCGGAGCGTCAGTCTTGCGGACGAAGCTGCTTGAAAGGGCTTCGATGGCGCAGCGTGCACCAAGATAAGAGCCTCCGATGCCGATGACCACCACGAGATCCACGCCCTTGGCCTTCCAGCTGTCACGGATGGCCTCGCAGTCAGCGATAAGGGATTCCGGGGTGTCTACAGGGAGGGTCTTCCATCCGAGGAAGTCGTTGCCCGCGCCGTCACCGGCCTGAAGGGTATCATAGGCCGCGAGGGCCTTCTCCACATATTTCTGATATTCTGCAGTATTGACAAAGGAGCTGCATCCCTCCACATTGACTTTTACCATAGCTTATAGAGTCGTTATCAAATTATGCAAATTTAAGAAAATTACGCATATCGTATCATAACTGGGAGGCAAGCCATCTGCCTATCAGACCTACCCTCCTCTCCAGGACAGGGATGTCCAGTGCGGAGATGGTGTCCGTGGTCTTGTTGGTGTTCATCGTGATGCCTGAAGTGAACATCACGCAGGGTATACCGGCTTCCAGAAAGCAGCGCTGATCACTTATCTTGCGGTAGAACAGATCGGTGAAGGTTTCGCTACCATAATAGTCATAAGAGAGGTCAAGCGGATCCTCGCGGTTGGCGTTCTCGATGGAGAAGCGCCACTGTCCACCGCCGAGGGCCAGCAGATAGTCTCCCCTTCCCTCGTGCAGCGGGACGAGGGAAGAGCCGAGTATGTCCAGGTTGACCATCTTCGCCATCGGATACTCGAAACGGTACCTGGCCAGAAAGGTGCGCGAACCGGACATGCTTGCGTTGTGTCCGTCGAATGCTACGAATATCACCCCTGTCCTGCCAGTGCAAAGCTCCGGCAGCGTGCGGGCAAGACTGAGAAGCGCGGCCACACCTGAAGCGTTGGAATCAGCTCCCGGATAAAAATCCCCGCCGAGAGTGCCGAGCCCGTCATAATAAGCGCCGACCACTATATACTCCTCAAACCAGCCGGGAGTCACCCCGACAACATTGTGCCCGGCCTTGCCGCCATGCACGAATGACTGCACGGAAGTGCGGAGCCCCGCGCTGCGGAATTGCCTCAGAAGATAGAAGGCCACATCCTGGCTGCCGGCACTCCCCATGGCCCTGCCGTCACGCAGAGAGTCTGTCAGGAAGACTAGTTCCTCCCCGCAGCCGCCGGGGCTGATGATGCCGGTACGGGCCGCCAGCAAAACCGGGCAGCAGCACAGGAGACACGAAAGGATGAGAATTTTGAAACCGGTTTCCAATTCGGGTGCGATTATTGATTATCTTTGCAAAGTTAATGAAAAAGTCCGTTCTCACGACATTATCATTGCTGCTGTTATGCGCAACTTCCGCTCTCGCCCAATACGACAAGGATGTATTCATGTGGAGGGGGCGGCAGGCCTTGTCTGACGGCAAATACGCCCAGGCCATTGAGAACTTCAATGTCCTCACCAGACTGGACACCACAAGCTACTGGGGTTTCTTTTTCAGGGGCATCGCCAAGTACAACCTCGGCGACCTGCGCGGAGCCGACACGGACTTCAGCACCTCCGTCCGCCTCAATCCGGTCTTCACCAACGGCTACCACTATCTCGGCATCACAAAGAGCCGTTTCGGTGAATACGACGAGGCCTACAAGGACTTCCAGAAGGCTCTGGAGCTGCGCCCCGGGCAATACGGGATCTATTTTTCGCGAGGTGTCAACTCGTTCCTCGCCCAGAAATTCCAGGATGCGGTCCAGGACTTCGACAGGTACATAAAGAAAGAGCCCAAAGACCCGGCCGCATACCTCAACCGCGGGGCATCCTATCTCTTCCTGAAAGACACGGTCAGAGCACTTGACGACTACAACAAGGCCATCAGGCTGGACCGCTTCGACCCGGAGGGCTACATCCGCAGGGCAAGGGTCCACTCCGACCGCAAGCAGTTCAAGGAGGCCCTTTCGGACCTGGACAAGGCAATAGAGCTGGACTCCACCAGCACCTTCGCATATTTCAACAGGGCTCTCATCAGATATGAACTCAAGGATTACAACAACGCCATGTCCGACCTCAACACAGTGCTCAGGCACGAGCCGGGCAATGCCTTGACCCTGTACAACAGGAGCCTGATCTACGCGCAGGTCGGCGACTACGAAGACGCCTTGGACGACATGGACCGGGTGATAGGCATCAATCCGGGCAACGTGCTCGCCCATTTCAACAGGGCAGCGATATTCGTGGAGATGGGAAGATGGGACGATGCCCTGATGGACTACAACCGCTCGATCGAGCTCTACCCGGACTTCGCTAAGGCATACCTGAACCGCTCTTATGTAGAGAACATGCTGGGCAGGACACGTGAGTCCAAAGCCGACTACCGGACAGCCCAGGACAAGATCCGGGAGTACAAGGAGAAGAGCGGCAGCAGCGAATTCGCCGACACCACACGCAAATACAGCTCGCTGCTCGCCCTCGATGCCGATTTCGCCAAGAAAGATTTCGACAACGAGCTCCTGCAGCACCGTGACATCGACATACGTCTGAGGCCTCTGTACCGTTTCAGTCTCGCGAATGAGAGGTCCGATGGAGGCTCCACCCTCATGAAGAATTATGAGAATGCCCTGATAGACAGATTTATGGACGCTTCGCCGCTGCCGATGACGATAGATGACGGCAAGAGCAAGGGGCCTCAGACCTATGTCTTCGCCTCAAGCGCGGAAGAATATTTTGTGAAGGGTCTCCAGGAACTTCAGAACAAACAGTTCAATGCAGCGCTTGTCTGGTTCGACAAGGCGGTCTCCTCTGCTGAGGACAGCAGTTCGAAAGACAAGTACGCCCGATACTACAAAGCATTCTACCTGATGAACAGAGGCGTGCTCAAGGCCGAGATGACGGACTTCATAGCCTCGCTGGAAGGAAGCGTGCAGACCCTGTCCATGGACACCGAAGGCGCGGCAAGGGCAAGAGTCAACAGCCGGGTTGAACGCAACTACGACTACTCCGAAGCCATAGCGGACATCCGCGCAGCGCTTGAGATACTGCCGGACATCCCGTACCTGTACTTCGATCTGGGCAATATGGAATGTCTTTCATCACAGTTCGTCAGCGCCATAGAAAACTACGACAACGCCATCAGGCTGTACCCGGACATGGGTGACGCCTATTTCAACCGCGGCCTCGTGCTCATATATCTCAAGGACAATGAAAAAGGGTGCATCGACCTGTCACGTGCCGGAGAGCTCGGGGTGGCCGACGCCTATGGCGTCATATCCAAATACTGCAAGGATGAAAACGATTAAGTTCAAATCCCTCTCCTCCGGAAGCTGCGGCAACTGCTATTTTCTGGGTATATTCGAAGGGAAGGACTGCGAATGTTCGATAATAATAGACGCCGGAGTCAGCACAAGACGCCTGACCAGGGAACTGAAGGCGGACGGTGTGTCCACGGACAGCATCGGAGCGATACTCATCACCCACAACCATCTGGACCACGTACGCTCGCTGGGATCGCTGTGCAAGCACCTCCACAAGCCGGTATGGTCCACTCCGACACTCCTGAACGCCATGTCCGCCAGGATGACCGTGCAAGGCCAGCTCAACGGGTGCCGCCGCGACCTGGAGGAAGGTTGGAACGTGATAGTGCCCGGAAGAATAGAGGCCCGGTACTTTGAAGTCCCCCACGACGCACGGCAGACAGTAGGCTACGCGATAAGGCTTGACGGTTTCAACTTCGTGATCATCACCGACGCTGGAAGAGTACCGCAGGAAGCATCCAGGCTCGCCGGGGAAGCGTCATGCGTGGTCATAGAGTCCAACTACGATCCCGATATGCTGAGCCACAGCTCATATCCCGAGGAATTGCGCGCCCGTATCCGCAACGGGCACGGTCACCTTTCAAATGAAGAATGCGCGCAGGCCGTGGCAGGCTTCGAGCATGAGGGGCTGCGCAATGTGTTCCTATGCCACCGCAGCGAGCACAACAACACCGCACAGCTTGCCTTCGACTGCACACGCAAGGTGCTCGACCCGTCCATAAGGTTGGTCGTGCTGCCCAGGATGACGGCCTCTCCGATGTTCGATTTGTAATTTATTGTTACCTTTGCCCTTTTATGAAGGAATTCTGGCAAATACTCAAGCGCTATGTCTCGCCGTACAAGAAATTCGTGGCAGGGTCAATAGTGATGAACATCCTCTCCGCGGTGTTCAACGTGTTCTCGTTCTCGCTTCTTATCCCTATTCTCCAGATTCTCTTCAATGTAGGGGACCAGACATACGAATTCATCCCCTGGCACAGGGGAATGCCTTTCAACGAAATCACCAACAACGCATACTACTATGTCTCCAGTTTCGTGGAAATTTACGGGCCCGGGACAGTGCTGCTGATGCTGTGTCTGGTGTTCTGCGCCATCGTGGTCGTCAAGACAGCCTGCTATTTCGGGGCTGCCGCGGTGATGGTGCCGATCCGTACCGGAGTGGTCAAGGACATGCGGGTGCAGATATATGACAAGATTCTCTCCCTGCCGCTGGGATTCTTCAGCCAGGAGCGCAAAGGGGACATCATAGCAAGGATAAGCGGCGATGTGCAGGAGGTCGAGAACTCCATCTCCAGCACAATAGAGATGCTGATAAAGAACCCGATACTCATCATCATATACCTCAGCGTACTGTGCCGGATGTCTTGGCAGCTCACGCTCTTCACAGTGTTGTTCGCACCGGCCATGATAGGAGTGATGAGCTTTATCGGACGTAAGCTCAAAGCCCAGTCCATCGAGGCACAGCGTTACTGGAGCGATACCATGAGCCAGGTCGAGGAGACCCTTGGTGGACTGAGGATCATCAAGGCTTTCCTCGCCGAGAAGAAGATGTCCGAACGCTTCGAGCAAGTCACAGAGGCCATGCGCAGCAAAAACACACGCGTCGCCATACGCCAGGCCAGCGCCCATCCGGTAAGCGAGCTGCTCGGATCTGTGATGATCGCCATCGTCCTCTGGTTCGGGGGCACGCTCATACTCGGAGAGCATGCGGTGATAGACGCCCCGTCATTCATGGCGTACATGGCCATCCTGTACAGCGTCATACAGCCGATAAAGGATCTCTCCAGAGCAGCATACGGCATCCCAAAGGGACTCGCTTCAATGGAGAGGATCAACGTCATCCTCGATGCCCGCAACGACATAGCCGAACCGTCCAAGCCCATAAGCATCAAATCGTTTGAGAAAGACATCGAGTTCCGCGACGTACACTTCAAGTACGAAAGCGGCCGCGAGATCCTTCACGGCATCAACCTCACCATACCAAAAGGACACAATGTGGCAATAGTCGGGGCAAGCGGAGCAGGAAAGTCGACACTTGTGGACCTCATCCCTCGCTTCTATGATCCGAACAGCGGAAGCATCCTCATCGACGGCATCGACATAAGAGATGTCAGCACCAGGGACCTGCGCTCCCTGATGGGCAATGTCAACCAGGACCCGATACTATTCAACGACACCATATTCAACAACATAGCTTTCGGCGTGGAGAACGCCTCCATGGAGCAGGTGGTCGAAGCGGCAAAAATCGCGAACGCCCACGAATTCATCATCACCAAGCCTGACGGGTACAACACCTGCATCGGCGACAGAGGCGTGATGCTCTCCGGGGGGCAGAGGCAGCGTATCAGCATAGCCAGGGCAATACTCAAGAACCCACCGATCTTGATCCTTGACGAAGCCACAGCCTCACTGGACACCGAATCCGAAAGGATGGTGCAGGATGCCCTGGACTATCTGATGAGCAACCGCACCACCATCTCCATCGCCCACAGGCTCAGCACCGTCAAGAAAGCGGACGAGATCATAGTGATGAACGAGGGACGCATAGTGGAGATGGGAAGGCATGACGAACTCATCGCGCTTAACGGTTATTACAGGAAACTCTATGAAATGCAGACTTTGTAACGTATTCAGGATTGTGCTCCTGATCTATCTGGCCGGCGTAGCCTACCTGTGCTTTGGAAACTTCAACGACCTGCCTGACATACAGAAGACACTGTTCGGAATCCCGATGGACAAGGTCGTCCACTTCGGCATGTTCTTCCCCGCCCCGCTGATAGGCTTTTTCGCCTTCAACAAGGAACCGCTCTCTCCGGGACGGGCGTTCACCACACTGCTGTGCGTCTGCTCGGTGGCTTGTGTGTTCGCAGGGCTTACCGAGATCATCCAAGGCACGCTCCCCTACCGGAGTGAAGACATAAGGGACTTCGAGGCCGACTGCCTTGCCATAGGCATCTCAGCCGTCATAGTGTTCTTCATCAATTTTTTACTGTACAAGAAAAACTCGCGATGAAGCGGATATTTTCCATGCTGGCCGCCCTGATGCTCTTCTGCCTGGCGGATGCCGCAGCCGCTCCGAGAGCCAGGGACTTCAGGCCCATCTGCGATACACTCAGGTTGAGGCTGCTCGCCCACACCGGAGTGGACCAGAAGCTCAGACTCAACAAAGTCGTTGCGCACGGATCAAGACTTGACCTGTATTTCTCCCCGGAACTTTCCTATTACCCATGGAACGAAGGCGACCTGGACTGGTTCTACAGGGAACTTCGGGCCGAGATGAAAGGGCTCGACGGAAACTGGGAAGCAGGCAGTGTATTCACCAACCGCTACCGCCTTGAGGAACTCGTGATACCCAGGGAAGGCAACGACGGACAGCCTGCGGCCTATTCAGGAAGGGTTCCGGACCCCAGGAACGGCGATCAGGGCTTTGTGCGGCGCGTCGGCGCGCGAAGATACGACAAAGGTCTGGACGGCAGATATATAGCCCTTTGGCACAGCCATGGAAGATACTATGATGAGGACAGGGACATGTGGATGTGGCAGCGGGCACCCCTGCACAGGACTGTGGAAGACATGCTTTCACAAAGCTTCGTGCTCCCTTTCCTGATACCGATGCTTGAGAACGCCGGCGCGTATGTGATGACCCCGAGGGAAAGGGACATCCAGAAGCTTGAATTCATAATCGACAACGACCCCTCATTCCCGGAGGAAAGGGACTCCCTCACCCGCAGAAGCGGGCAATACTCCGAGACGGGGGCTTGGGATGGCGCCGGGGAAGGCTTTGCCGACCTGAAAAAAACTTACTCGTTCTCCGACACCCCGTTCAGGGCCGGGACGGCACGCGTCGCCGAATGCTCGGGAGAGAAAGCCAATGCAAGGGCACGCTGGGAGGCAGAGATCGACAAAAGAGGAGAATATGCCGTCTACGTAGCATACAAAACCCTTGAGAACAGCAGCACCGCAGCGCACTACACCGTAAGGCACCTCGGCGGACAGACGGAGTTCACCGTCAACCAGAAAAGGGGCGGCGGCACCTGGATATACCTTGGCACCTTCGAGTTCGCTCCAGGTTCCCCGGCATGGATAAGTCTTGACAACAGGGGTGGAGCTGGCAGCGCAGTCACGGCAGACGCCGTCAAGATAGGCGGAGGCATGGGCAAACTGGAGCGCGGCGGCAAGACTTCAGGGATGGCGAGTTCCGCCGAAGGGGCCCACTATTGGATGCAATGGGCCGGGGCCGACAGCACCATAACAAGAAACTGGAGCACCGACTACACCAACGACTTCGCCTCCAGAGGGAAATGGACGGCCATGATGACCGAGCAGAAAGGCATCCCCTTCGACCTCGCGTTCGCTTTCCATACTGATGCAGGAGTGGCGCAGGCCGACACCACCATAGGCACGCTCGCCATCTACACACTGCGCTGCGACGGGGAGAGGGAGTTCGCCGACGGGCGGGACAGGATCATCAGCAGGCTATTGTGCGATTATGTACAGAGCCAGGTAGTCAACGACATACGCAGCGATTTCAATCCCGACTGGACCAGACGCGGCATCTGGGACAAAAGCTACAGCGAGTGCCGTACCCCGGGCATCCCGGCCATGATACTTGAGCTCCTCAGCCACCAGAACTTCGAAGACATGAAATACGGCCTGGATCCGGCATTCCGCTTCGAAGTGAGCAGAGCTGTCTACAAAGGCATACTGAAGACGCTTAGCGAATACTACGGCTGTCCATACATGGTGCAGCCGCTGCCGGTACACGCCTTCAGCGCCACATTCACCCCGGACAGCAAGGTAAGGCTGGAATGGAAGAGTACAGAAGACATAAAAGAGCCTACCGCCACCAGCGAGGGGTACATAATATATACCCGCAAGGATGGCGGAGCCTTCAACGCAGGTATCCGCACCAGGGACACCAGCATCGAACTTCCAGTGGAACGCGGCCACATCTACAGCTACAAGGTCGAAGCCTATAATGACGGCGGACGCAGTTTCCCGTCAGAGATATTGTCCGCCGGTCTTCCGGATAATCCAGGAGACAAGGACACAGTATTGATAGTGAACAATTTCTACAAGGTGTCCGCCCCGGCCTGGATAGACGGGGAGCAATATGCAGGATTCGAAAGCCGAAAAGACGGCGGAATCCCCTACATCAGAGACCTCAGCTACATAGGGGAAAATTACGAGTTCGACCGCAGTCTGGAGTTCATAGACAACGACTACCCAGGCTTCGGGGCGAGCCACGAAGACAAGGCCGGGGAGATGGTGGCCGGCAACACCTTCGACTACCCGTATGTCCACGGAAAAGCCCTACTGAAACTCGGATATCCTTTCTTCTCCATGTCAAAAGAGGCGTTCTGCACAAGAACAGCCAAAGCTAAATTCATAGACCTCATCTGCGGTAAACAGGGAGGGGATAAATATCCGGTATTCCCGGATGAACTTCAGGACACTTTGGCGGCCAGGCTGCAGGAAGGGAGCAATCTCCTTCTGTCGGGAGCGGACATAGCCTCTGACGGAGACGCCAAGGCCAAAGATTTTGCATCAACGATGCTCGGATACAAACTGAGCACACCGAGCGGCAGCAGGGGCGGCCATATAGGAGGCATGCCCTACTCCAACAAGCTCAACGAAGAAATCTACTGCGTCGAGAACCCTGACGGCATATTCCCTTCAAGAAAAGGGGCCGGCGTATGGCTGAGATATCCACGTGCTTCCTACGCCGCGGCAACTTATTTCACTGCCAAGGGATACAAGGTCGCAGCAATCGCAGTCCCTCTGGAGACGCTGCTCCGGGAAGAAGACCGGATAGAACTGTTTTCCACGGTCTCAGAATACTTTGACGGGGGCGCCGAACCAGTTTACCATCATCAGGTAAATCAGGCCGGAAATTAGCAGCACGGCCGGAATCGTTATCACCCAGGCGACTACGATATTCTTGGCTGTCACCCATTTGACACTTTTCACTCCTCGCGTCAGACCCGTACCGATGATGGAACCGGTGATCGTATGCGTCGTGCTCACCGGTATGCCGAAGAGCGCGGTCATGATGAGAGTCGCAGCCCCAGAGCCCTCCGCACAGAAACCCTGCATAGGGGTCAGCTTGCTGAGCCCGTCCCCGAGGGTACGTATGACTTTCCATCCTCCAGTGACAGTGCCGAGCGCAATGAGACCATAACAGAGCAGTTCAAGCCAAAGCGGAACAAAGAAACCGGTATGCCCGGCGGCAAGAGCGGCCTGATGAGGCTCGGCATAAAGAAAATTCAGCACTGCGTTGTCCGGATTGGACGCACATGCTGAAGCAAGCAGAACGGCAATGATGCCCATGGTCTTCTGACCGTCATTCGCCCCGAAACCCATGGAAAACTCCGCACATGAGATGACCTGCATCACACGGAAAAACCTGTCCGTCCGGCGCGCCTTGCACTTGCGGAACAGGAAGAGGAAAAGACAGTTGAGCACAAAGCCCATGATCATGCCTATCAGCGGCGCTATCACAATGAACGCCAAAGTCTTGATGATTCCGCTCATCACCAGGTATTTGGCTCCGTAGACGAACCATACCGGTCCTATCAGACCGCCGATCAGGGCGTGGGAAGCCGAAATAGGAAGTCCGCAGCGCGAGCAGAAAAACACCCAGAGCACAGAACCGAGCAGGGCGGAAAGTATGACATAGACATCTATGCAGTTCTCGCTGACGATACCGCTTCCCATGGTGGAGGCGACCGTCAGGTCAAAGAAAAACAGAGCTGAAACTATCCAGAAAGCGGACCAGGCCACAGCGACTTTCGGTGAAAGAGCTTTCGTAGCCACAGCGGAAGCGATGCAGTTGGCCGCATCGTTCATACCGTTGGTAAAGCTGAAGGCGAGGGCGATCAGCGCAGTTATGAAAACTATCGCAAGCATCTCTCCCCTACCCCAACTTCACAACTATGCTTCTGACGGTGCTGGACAGGGCCTTGCCCATATCCGAGATGTCTTCTATGGCCTGAATGATGTTCTTTTTCTTGACCAGCTCGATAGGATCTTTTTCGAACTCGAAAAGATTGCTCATGTACGACTCGTAGATGTCATCGACTATGTGCTCGTTTTCCTTGATGATATCGCAGAGACGGTCAAGTTCCTTGGCCTTGTCACGCATCTTGTCAAGCAGCCCGGTAATCTCGAGCATGATCTCGGCATCTTTGAGGACATATTCAGCAATCTCGATGACCTTGTGGCTCGAGTCCTTCGGCTGGTAGATGGCTATTTTCTTGGAGCAGTCACGGATGCAGTCAAGAAAAGTGTCCATATCCTCAGCCATCTGGTGGATGTCCTCCCTGTCAAACGGGGTGACCACGGCATCGAGCACCTCATCGATGATCTTGTCCGTAATCCTGTCCCCAAGGGTTTCGCATTCCTTGATGCGGTGCGCGTAGTCCCTGCGGGCATCCGCATCCTCCTCCTTTGTCTGTTCAAGAAGCAGCTGTGCCGCATTCCTGATGTTCTCCGCCGACTGCACAAACAGCGGGAAGAAACGTTTTTCCTTCACTACAAAAAACTGAAGGAACTTGTCAATTTTCATATTAGCGGGTTTTTGTCTGACTTGTACCAGTCGATGAACTTGCCGATCCCCTCATGGAGTGTCACTCCGGGCTTGTATCCGAAGTCACGCTCCAGCTTGCTGGTGTCGGCATAAGTCTGATACACGTCACCCGGCTGCATAGGCATCATCACTTTCTCCGCCGGACGGCCGCACGCCGCCTCTATCTCGCTTATGAAGTCCATGAGTTTCACAGGATTGCTGCATCCTATGTTGTAGACCTCACTCCCGGACGGAGCCTTGTCCATCACACGCACCACGCCTTCGATTATGTCATCGATGTAGGTGAAGTCACGCATCATGTCCCCGTTGTTGAAGACCTTGATCGGACGCCCCTCCATGATCGCGGAGGCGAAGAGCATCGGGGACATGTCAGGCCGTCCCCATGGGCCGTAGACAGTGAAGAACCTCAGTCCTGTGGCAGGTATGCCATAGAGTTTGCTGTAGCAGGAAGCCATCAGCTCGTCAGCTTTCTTGGTGGCGGCGTAGAGGCTGACAGGATTGTCCACCTTGTCCTCTTCGCTGAACGGAGTCTTCTCGTTGCCTCCATAGACACTGCTGGAGCTCGCATAGACAAGATGTCCGACCGGGAAATGACGGCAGCACTCGAGGATGTTGACGAATCCCACAAGATTGCTGTCCACATAGGCCCACGGGTTCTCAATGGAGTAGCGGACCCCCGCCTGGGCGGCAAGGTTCACTACACACCCGAACTTCTCCTTCTCGAACAGGAGAGGTAGAGCCTCCCTGTCGGAAATGTCCATCCTGATGAAGCGGAAACCCTCCCGGCCCGAAAGTTCGGCAAGCCTGGCCTCTTTCAGGACCACCGGGTAATAATCGTTGAGGTTGTCAATTCCCACCACTTCATCGCCTCTGTCAAGAAGCCGCTTTGAGAGGTGGTAGCCGATGAACCCGGCCGCTCCTGTCACCAGTACTTTCATGTTCTTCACTATTTTTTGTCGTATTCGGAAAATCTTGAATTGTTGGAGATGTACTCCGGCACCGTCCTCTTCATAAGTTTGACCATGTCAGGGATCTGTACGGCCTTGCTCAACTCATAAAGATCATCGACCACCCTGGCAGCTTCGTTCCAGTCGTACTGGCGCACCTTGGCGATGCGGATCTTAGTATGTACCGTAGGCTCGGTGTTCTCCACATTGGAGAGCACCTCTTCATAAAGCTTCTCACCCGGACGGAGACCGGTGTAGACAACTTTTATGTCTTTGTCCGGCACAAGGCCGGAAAGTTCGATCATGCGGCGCGCGAGCGTGTCAATCTTGACCGGGTGTCCCATGTCGAAGACACAGATGCGGTTCTCCGTATCCAGAGTGGCAGCCTCCATCACAAGACGGCAGGCCTCGGGTATGGTCATGAAGAAGCGGGTGATGTTCGGATCTGTCACGGTCACAGGCCCCCCTGATGCTATCTGCTCGCGGAAGCGCGGTATCACCGAACCGTTGGAGCCGAGCACATTGCCGAAGCGGGTGGTGACGAACTTGGTCTTGCCAGGAGTCTTCCCGGCCTCGATCGCGAGTCCGAGACTCTGGACATATATCTCTGCCAGACGCTTGGTGCAGCCCATGATGTTGGTTGGATTGACGGCCTTGTCTGTGGAGATCATAACCATCTTCTCCACCCCGTACTCCACGCACTTGTCAGCGACATAGCGTGAACCCACCACATTGACGAACACCGCTTCGCAAGGATTCTCCTCCATAAGAGGAACATGCTTATAAGCTGCCGCATGGAACACGACCTGCGGCCTCCATGTCCTGAAGGCGTAGTCCAGTCTCGGCTGAAGCCTGACATCACCGATCACCGGCACGAAATCCAGATCCGGGAATTTCGCCTCAAGCTCCAGACGCAGGTTGTGCATAGGAGTCTCAGCATTGTCATAAAGCACAAGTTTCTTTATGCCGAAGCCGGCAAGCTGGCGGCAGAGTTCGGAGCCTATCGAGCCGGCCGCCCCTGTCACCATCACGACCTTGTCTCTGAACTGGGCTTTTATCACATCCAGGGATATCTTGATCTCGTCTCTCCCCAGAAGATCCTCTATCTTGACCTCACGTACATTGAAGCGGTTCTCGACACCTCCGGGACCGACCTCGTCGATAGTAGGCACTATCAGCACCTTGACTCCGGCTCCGATGCACAGGCTGACCAGATTGTTCTGCTCATGCTGCACATCATCCTCGGTGGCGAAGATCACACCGCCAAGAGACAGAGAATCAACATCTTTCTCGAAGCCGTCTTTGCCGTCGAATGTGTAGACTTTCTTGTCCGCGAACATCGTCTCATGAAGCTCCGGATCAGGAGATATGAAACCCACGACATCATAATGCGGAGAATTGCGCAGACGTGTCACGGTGGCTACTGATTTGTCTCCTATGCCGTAGACAAGCACGCGCATCCTCTTCTGAACTTTGCGGATCCGGGCCCTGTAAGTGTCATATACGAATATCATCAGCAGACGCACCAGACAGAGTATTACAACTGAGAGCAGCACGTCCACTATGAGCATCACAAGCACGAACTTGTCGAAATTGCCCGTCAGTGCCAGGGTAAGCCCCATAAGAACAGCCTTTCCGAGCGCCGCCCCGCTGAAAAGCAGCGTATCCTTGAACGTGAAATGCCGTATGACAATAGCATAGGTCTTGAAGATGTAGAACATCAGCCCGGAGGCCAGAACGGAAGATAAGCCCCAGATGATGTTGAACGGGCGTGACTCGACGATGCCCACATGGCAGAAGAAAGCCACAATGGCCACAATCACAGATGAGATAAGGGACAGACAAAGATCCATTCCGAAAATCACTCTCCTGTCGAGGAATTTGTCACGGAAGCTGTCGAGACTGAATTTGAAAGATGTCATATCGTTTATAAGTCAGGTAAATGTCAAAAATTAAAAGCGAGCGCCGCTCCGAAACTGCCGGTATACGGATCCAAAGACGGGACAATGGCTACTTCTCTCTTGAAAAGCCGCATCGTCGGTTCGAGAAGCCACTCCCCCACATGGGCGCAAAGTATACCGACTCCGGCCCCGGCAAGAGTGTCACTGAACCAGTGGCGGTTGTTGTGTATGCGCATGAAAGCGATCATGCTGGCCATGGCGTATGCTCCGGCACCCCAGCCCCATCCGTATTCCATACGTACATATTCCGCCCCGGCGAAAGCCGTGCCCGTGTGTCCGGAAGGGAAAGAATTGTTGGCCGTCCCGTCGGGACGCGGGGAATATATGATCTCTTTCATGAGCTTGGTCACCACGAAAAAACTCGCAGCCGTATAGCCTATGACGATGAGCCGCCCTCCGAGCGGATGTCGGGACTCCACTCCCGTAAGGCCGAGCCCGGCAGCACAGATGAACGGGAGGTATTGGACATAATCATCAATAGTCTTCTGCCCCGAAGGGCCGCGCCATGCCAGCACACGTTCCTGGACATATTTGTCTATGGAGTTGTGGGCAAAACAATGGACAAGTGTACCGGAAGCGATAAGCACACCGGGGGCAATAAGTTGGGATGGTTTGAAACACGTCTGCGGAAGAACCGTGGACGAAGTGTCTGAAACATCGGAATGCGTCTCACGACCCGGCACAATCTGTGCGGAAGCCGCCGCAGCGGACCCCACCATTATCAACAAAGAGAAGATGGCCTTGAGAACAAACGTCATCTTCCCTTGTACATCTGCTCGTAGTACTTCTCGTACTCGCCGCTGGTCACACGGTCCATCCACTCCTGGTTGTCCAGGTA
>CAKUYG010000006.1 GCA_934702165.1 uncultured Bacteroidales bacterium
ACACCACGCCTTACATCACCCTCAGCCGCACGTCCAACGAGTTCCTCGAGAGGCTCTTCGAGCAGGAGGTGCCGGAGATTGCGGACGGCCTGATCACAGTCAAGAAGGTCGTGCGCGTGCCTGGGGAGAGAGCCAAGGTGGCAGTGGAGTCATACGATGACCGCATCGACCCTATCGGCGCCTGCATCGGTGTCAAAGGCGGACGTATCATGGGTATTGTGCGTGAGCTGCGCAACGAAAACATAGACGTCATCCAGTGGTCACAGAACCCTAAACTGATGATCCAGCGTGCATTGAGCCCGGCTGTGGTCTCATATATCGAGATGGGGGACAACCCGGAGGACAAGGTGAAAGTGTTCATGCAGCCGGATCAGGTGAGCAAGGGTATCGGACGGCATGGAGTCAATATCCAGCTTGCCGGCATGCTTGTTGACCGCGAGATCGAGGTGTACAGAGAGCTTCCTAAGGGAGAGGACGCCGATGAGGAAGATGTACTTCTCAGCGAATTCTCTGATGTCATCGACCAGTGGATCATCGACCGTCTCGAGTCCATCGGCTGCGACACGGCCAAGAGCGTGCTCGCTCTCTCTCCGGAGGATATAGCCAAGAGGGCTGACCTTGAGGATGAGACTGTAGCGGAGGTCTTCAGAGTATTAAAAGCAGAATTCGAGGATTGATATAATGGGAGAAATCAGACTAAACAAGATAATCAGACAATTCAACGTCGGCCTTGACGTGCTTGTGGACTATCTCCACAAGATCGGCGTCGATGTCGAGTCCAACCCCAACAGCAAGATTTCCGATGAGTACATGCAGGCCATAAGCCGTCAGTTCGGCAAGGATGAGGCTCTCAAGAAAGAGGCTGACAAGGTCGAGGTCAAAATAACGGACATCATCGAGAAGACCAACCGCAAACTCAAGAAGGAAGAAGAAGATGACGAGCCGGAGCACGAGACCATCACCATCAAGACCAACACCTTCATCAATTCCAAGAAGGATCAGCCTGCGGCACAGAAAGCTTCCCCGGTATCAGAGCCTGCACCTGTGAAGGCCAAAGAGAGTGCAGAGGTGAAGCCTGCAGCTGGGGCGCCCGCCCCGGAGCCGGTGGCCAAGCCGGAGCCCGTGCAGCCGGCCAAATCTGTGCCGGAGCCTGTTGAAGAGGCAGTGCAGGAGCAGGAAGTTTCCAAGCCCGCATCTGTGGTGCCCGCCCCGGAGCCGGAAGTTAAAGCCGCGGCTGCCGTGGTGACAGCCCATGTGGAGAAACCGTCGGCGGAACCCGAGGTGAAGCCTGCCCCTGTTGTTGAGAAAACAGCCGTGGCGCCTGAGGTCAAGCCGGAGCCGGTCGTGTCGAAGCCTGTCCAGCCTGCACCCCCGGAGCCGAAGCCGTCAGCGCCCGTCCAGTCCGCGCCGGCAAAGGCTGAAGAAGCGAAGCCTGCTTCAGGTGACGCATCCGGTCTCAAGGTGGTGGGGAAGATCGATCTGAGCCAGTTCGACCGCAAGCCGGCCAAGAAGCGCGAGCGCATAAGCAAGGGCACGCGCAAGGTGGATGTGGCCAAGGCTGGAGAGAACATCGAAAAGTCTCCGAAGAAAGACAAGAACAACAACAAGGACCGCCGTCCGGGCGGACAGCAGCCTCAGCAGGGGCAGCAGGCCCAGGGCAAGGGACGCAAGCGCGACCGTGACCGCTTCAAGCCGGCCCTGACCGAAAGCCAGCAAGAAGAGCTCCAGAAGGAGATTCAGAAGCAGGTCAAGGAGACTTATGCCAAGATGAACGAGGGCAAGAAGAACAACTTCGGAGCCAAATACCGCAAAGAGAAGAGGGAAGCTGCGGCGCAGCGTACCCAGGAGGAGATAGCGGAGGCGGCAGCGGAGCAGAAGGTGCTGAAAGTTACCGAGTTCGTGACGGTCAACGATCTTGCTACCCTCATGAACAACACCCCGGTGGTGAAGGTTATCGGTGCCTGCATGAGCCTTGGCCTGATGGTGTCCATCAACCAGAGGCTTGACGCTGAGACGCTTGTGCTTGTGGCCGAGGAATTCGGCTACAAGGTCGAGTTTGTAACTGCCGACATCACCGAGGAGATCAACCAGACCGAGCAGGTGGACCGTCCGGAGGACCTCAAGCCGCGTCCGCCTATCATCACAGTGATGGGTCATGTCGATCACGGCAAGACATCCCTCCTCGACTATATCCGCAAGTCCAATGTGATCGCCGGTGAGGCCGGAGGTATCACCCAACATATAGGTGCGTACAATGTCGAATTGCCGGACGGACGCCGTATCACTTTCCTGGATACTCCTGGACATGAGGCGTTCACGGCCATGCGTGCCCGCGGTGCCCAGCTTACCGACCTTGCCATCATCATCGTGGCGGCAGATGACGCAGTGATGCCGCAGACGATCGAGGCCATAAACCATGCACAGGCGGCGAATGTTCCTATGGTCTTTGCCATCAACAAGATAGATAAACCGGGAGCAGATCCTGACAAGATTCGCCGCCAGCTCGCTGAGATGAATATCCTCGTGGAGGACTGGGGCGGCAAGTACCAGTGTCAGGAGATTTCTGCAAAGAAGGGGCTCAATGTGGACAAACTTCTTGAGAAGGTGCTTCTTGAGACGGATCTTCTTGAGCTCAAGGCCAATCCGGACAAGCTGGCGGTGGGTGCCGTCATCGAGTCTTCTCTCGACAAGGGACGTGGCTATCTGGCTACGGTGCTTGTACAGGAAGGGACTCTCCGCCAGGGTGATGTGATGCTCTGCGGCAGCTATTACGGCAGGATCAAGTCGATGTTTAACGAGCGTGGACAGAAAGTGACGGAGGCGGGACCTTCGACACCGGTCTCAGTGCTCGGACTCAACGGGGCTCCTGCCGCAGGAGAGAAGTTCAATGTGATGGCTGACGAGAAGGAGGCCAAGAACATTGCCAACAAGCGCGAGCAGCTTCTCCGCATCCAGGGTATCAAGACCCAGAAGCACATGACTCTCGAAGAGATCGGGCGCCGTATCGCCATCGGCAACTTCAAGGAGCTCAACATCATCGTCAAAGGTGACGTGGACGGTTCCGTGGAGGCGCTGTCGGACTCTCTCATCAAGCTCTCTACCGAGGAGGTAAAGGTCAATGTGATCCACAAGGCCGTCGGAGGCATTTCCGAGTCTGATGTCCTCCTCGCCGAGGCTTCAGACGCCGTGATCGTCGGCTTCCAGGTGCGTCCGACCGTCGAGGCCCGCAGGGCCGCCGAGCGCGAGGGCATCGAGATTCGTCTCTATTCCGTCATCTACGACTGTATCAACGATGTCAAGGACGGTATCGAGGGCATGCTTGAGCCGGAGAAGAAAGAAGAAGTCATCGCCACAGCCGAGGTCAAGCAGACCTTCCGCATCAGCAAGGTCGGCACCATCGCCGGATGTATCGTGCGTGACGGCAAGATGGTCCAGAAGGCCAAGGTGCGTCTCATCCGCGACGGTATCGTGATCTATACCGGAGAACTCAGTTCCCTGCAGATTGGAAAAGATGCCGTCAAAGAGGTTATCGCCGGCAAGGAGTGCGGTATGGCCATCGCCGGCTACAACGACATCAAGGAGGGAGACATCATCGAGGCTTTCCAGATTGTCGAAGTCAAGAGGACGCTGTAGACGTTTTGACTGAATATTTTGAGACCCCGGTTGAAAAATGTTTTTCAGCCGGGGTCTTTCATGCGCCAAAACTCTCGTTTTATCATCGATTTGGCGCGTATTCATGGTCTATAATGCGCCAAATCTAATGATTTCTGTTAGTTTTGGCGCGTTATGGCTTGTTTTTCCGGAGTGTTTACAGTATATTCGCCAATACTAAGTATGTATATATGAGAGAATTGATTGGTAGAAATGCGGAAAGCAGGCTGCTTGAACAGTATATCGGGAGTTCGAAATCGGAATTTATCGCAATTTATGGCCGTCGTCGTGTCGGAAAAACTTATTTGATAACGGAGACTTTCAAAGACAGGCTTGCGTTCGATATGACCGGTGTTTTGGAGGGTGACAAGGAGGATCAGATGTCCAGTTTTTTTCTGTCACTTCAGAAGGCCGGCTATGGTGGCACTAAGCCGAAGAACTGGATTGAGGCCTTCGAGGCCTTGAAAGTTGTGCTTGCCCCGGCATTGGCAAAAGGCACGGCTATCATATTCATTGATGAATTGCCTTGCCTTGACACACCGAGGTCGGGCTTGGTAAAGGCTTTGGACTTGTTTTGGAACGGTTGGGCTGCCCGTCAAAAGAACGTAAAACTGATTGTCTGCGGTTCTGCCACGACTTGGATGGTGGACAACATCATTGACAACCACGGGGGACTTCATGACCGGATAACACACGAATTGCACCTGCATCCATTTACTCTTGGAGAGACAGAGGAATACTTGAAAACCAATGGCTTCCGCTGGAACAGGCTCTCTGTTGCCCAGGCGTATATGATATTGGGAGGTATTCCATATTACCTGAGTCTGCTTGACAAGGGGCAGAGTCTCACTGAAAATATTGACAGGCTGTTTTTCTCCGCAGATGCGGAATTGCACCGTGAATATGACCGGTTGTTCAAGTCCCTTTTCCGGAACCCGCAACCCTACGTGAAGATAATACAATTGCTTTCATCTAATCGTAAAGGGTTGACCCGTAATGAAATCAGTGAGAAGCTCGGCAAGGAGACCGGAGGCCATCTGAGCAAGATGCTGGAGAATCTGGAGAACTGTGATTTCATCCGCAAGTATTGCGTCATAGAGAAGAAAATCAACGCGAAGAACGGAATATACCAGCTGGTTGATTTTTTTACTCGTTTTCATAACGATTTCTGTGTCAAAGGGACGACGGATGACCATTATTGGAGCAACAGCTTGAATACTCCAAAGCAGAACAACTGGTACGGCCTTGCTTTCGAGCGTCTATGTCAGGCGCATATACCCCAGATTAAAAAGGCTCTCGGAATCGACAGAATCCATACAGAATATTATTCTTGGAGAAGCAAGGAAAGCAAGCCTGCCGCTCAGGTTGATCTGGTCATCGAGCGTGCTGATCAGATCACCAATCTGTGTGAGATCAAGTACTGCCGTGCCGAATATTCAATCGATTCTGACGAAAACGCCAAACTGCAGAATCGTGTGGCTGATTTCGAGCGAGAGACCGGTACCCGCAGCGCCGTCAACCTTACCTTCATCACCACTTTCGGTCTCAAGCCCAACAGCTATTCCTCTGATATCCACTATCGTGTCCAGCTTGACGCATTATTCGATAACGTGAATTAATTTGATATGATACCTGACTGGGCCTGGGGGCTGGACTGCTCCATCACCGTCTGCGATAAGAACGGACTCATTATCTATATGAACGATAAGGCTGTACATCAATATAGCCGTCATGGCGACCTTATAGGCCGCAATCTTTTCGACTGCCATTCGGAGCGCTCGCGCGAAATCATCCGCGGCCTGCTTGAGAGCGGCGGAAGCAACTGCTACACCATCGAGAAACGCGGTGTCCGCAAACTCATATTCCAGAGTGCCTGGACTGACGCTTCCGGTGCAGTGGGCGGCCTCTGCGAGATCTCCATAGTCACTCCCGAGGGGATGCCGCATCATGTCAGGGAGTAGCCATGCGCAGGGCCGTTATTATCATTGTGGCACTTGCCTTATTCTCGGCTTGCGCTGACAGCATCGTGCAGAGAGAAAGTCTTGACGACGAATTTCACGCGATGAAAATTACTGAAATCGCGCGAAAATGCTTCAAAAAGTCAAAAAAAATCATGGATTTTCAATTCTTTTCGTATATTTGCGATAAATAAAGCATCGCTATACTTTCTTGTATAGTTTTAGCCGCTCCAGCAGCGGCTTTTATTATAAAAGTGGATATGGATAAGAAGAGGGTTACTTTCTACGTTGATGGATTCAACTTTTACTACGGTCTGAAAAGGATGAAACATGTCGATTACAAATGGCACAGCTATTATTGGATCGATGTCGTAAAACTTTTCGAACAGTTCATCGGAGCTGATCAGGAGCTTGCTAAAGTGATTTACTTCACGGCTTCCCCTCTCGATCCCGACAAGAGTAGCCGTCAGAGTGCATTCCTCAATGCGAACGCTCTTCTTCATCCTGACAAGTTTGAAATAGTCCGCGGGAAGTACATCAACAAAACCATAATGTGTCCCTTCTGCAAAACTTCAATAAGTCGTCCTGAAGAGAAAAAGACAGACGTCAATCTTTCCGTGAGAATGATGGGCGATTGTTTTAAAAATGAAACAGACATTGTCGTACTTGTCAGCGCAGATACGGACCTCATCCCTCCTATTGACTTCATTTTGAAGAATTTCACTGATAAAAAGGTCAAGGTATATTTCCCGCCTTCTAATAATAGTTTCGATATCAACGGTTTTATGCATGCGCACAAAAGCAGTGTAATAAAGCTTGAAAATAATGCCGTAAAGTTCGCCAACGCTATAATGCCGGAAACGGTCACGGATGGCGTGAAAACGTACACAATTCCAGCGAATTGGAAGTAAGTGAACAATTTGTTTTCGTATCTCCGTATTGGAATTAGAGAGTTGCCCTGATAGCTCCATGAAAAGCTTCATTGACAATGACCACGGTCAGGGAATGATTCGTGCTAAAAAGTGTAACGAAGCTTGCTTATTCGCTTGAAAAAATGTTTCTTTGCAAAGCAAGAACCGGTAAGGCGAAAAGTATGTCTACAGTCCTTAAGAACAATGATGTGTATCACGTCAGGAATGCTATAAAACTTGGGCAATATAATGTAGGACGCGAAGGCAAGGTCCTTACTGTTCCTCTGTATATGGGATTCCTTGTCAAGGACAAACTTGAGGATTCAATCATCCCTGATATTGACCTGAGTTCACTGGATTCTTATAGCCATGCGTAGGGCAGTTATTATCATTGCGGCACTTGCCTTATTCTCGGCTTGCGCTGATGATGCTGTTCAGCGAGAAGTGCTGGACGGTGTCGAGGCGATTATTGAGGAGGATCCTTCCGGGGCTTTGCAGAGGCTTTCGGTGATGGACACTGTGTCTTTGCGGTCGAAGCCGTTGAAAGCCAGATATGCATTGCTCAAGAGCATGGCGCTGGACAAGACATATGTTGACAAGACGGATTTTGGTGTCATCCAGCCGGCGCTGGACTACTATTCCAGAAAAGGAACGGCTACCGAAAAACTGCGTGCAGCCTATTATCAGGGCCGTATTTATAAGAATATGGGGAATCTCGGGCTTGCGATGGATTGTTTCGCGCAGGCGGAATCCGAAGTCGAGGAGTCGGAGGACAGGCTCACGGCTGCAAGACTGTATTCTGCGGAAGCACTTATATATGAGAGGCTCTATGATTTTGAGGAGGCGATAGAGTACAACACCCGTGCAGCGGCTCTGTTCCGTGAAGAGGGGAGAGTGCGCAGCTATATCAATATGCTCAGCCGGATTGTCAATGAGTACACAGTGTCCGGCGATGCCTCGAAGGCTGCGGAGTATCTTGATTTGATCGAGATGTCGGATTCTTCCTCATACTCATATAGGCAGAACAAGTATTATTGGTCTTCGCTCCTTGCATATTCCGTGGCGTTCAAGAAATCTCGTGAAGAGATTGCCATGCTGCTCGCTGACTATTTTAGCAATGTGCCTTCGGAGGATGTGGATTGGCTGTCTGTGGCAACTGCCTTTTGCTTTGTCGGGAATCTTGACAAGGCTGAGGATGCGTTGGAAAAGTATGTGTCCACTGCTGGCGTCTTGAATAAGACGAGGTATGCGGCTGTGTGTTCAAAGGTCTACCGTTTGTCCGGGGATTCGGAGGCGGCATTGGAGTATTATGAAAAGTATGTCCGCGCTGCGGATTCTGCCCGGTTCGCTTCATATAGGACTGATGCCCAGTTTGTCTCCGAGCGTTACAGGCTGGAGGAGGCCCGTCTGGAAGAGCAGGCCCGGAAGAACCGGGTGCTGTTTGTCGGGATGGCGGTTCTGTTTGCCGCCGCTGTTGTGATTTTTGCACTTGTGGTCCGGTACCGTCACAGTAAGCTTGAACAGAGCCGTCTTCTGGTCCTGTATGACAGGATTGCGGTCGAGAGGGACGCTCTTTCGGCCAGGTTGGCGGAAAGTGAAAATGTGCTCAATGAGGATGTACGTGCCGCTTTGAATGCTAAACTTGCTCTCTTTGACCGTTTTCTGTCTGCCGGCATATCCGAAGACAGCGAGATTGACCGCAAGGCTTTCAAGGACATGGAGCGTATGCTTTTTGACAGGGAGGAGTTCATGGAACTCAACCGTTTGAGTTATAAGGCAAGTCATCCGTCTTTTGTGCGTTACCTTGAGGGGAAGGGGCTTTCCGGGTGGGAGGTCGGTTATTGCTGTCTGTATGCCATGGGCTTGAAAGGTAAGGATATAGGCAAATATCTCCAAAAAGGCGGGCACTTCAACATCAGCAGCCGCATCCGATCGAAACTTGGGATTTCTTCGCATGACACGAACCTTGGAATCCACATCCGGAAGCTGTTGTCGGAGCTTGGTTAAACTTTTTATTGTCTGCCAATGGTGGTATCTTGGTATTCACTTGATTTTTAGTGTGTTGTGGAGTGGTTATGTGGCGAAATTCTATTGTTGGTTAAACTTTTATGAGGTAGCTTTGTCTCGTTGAAACAGACGAAGCATATGAAAAAAATTATTTTATGCGTGACCGCCGTCTTTTGCGCCTTGACGTTCACGCAGGCTGCTCAAGACGAACCGGAACAGCTCGAAATAGAGTTTTTTACAGCAGAAAAGGAGGATGAACGTTCAGGCTGCCTTTATGTGGAGGCGTTCTTGTATAGGACATCCAGGACTATTGAGGTGCTGGTGGATGATTATGGTGAAGCGTCTTTCTGGATTTATGATGACATAGGGAATGAATACGAGTCGGTTGAAGAACACTTGTGGGTATTTTTGCATATGATTCGGTAGCGCATAACCATAAAAGTTAATGAGAAATAAAACAACCAATTAAAATCAAATACAATGAAAAAATTAATTTATCTTGTTTCTACTGTTCTAGTTCTTGCCTTTGCGTCTTGCAATAAGAATGCAGGCATTGATGTTGAGACGGCTAAAGACTCATCGGAACTTATGTCCTTGAAAGAGCAGTTGATGGCCCTTAACACTACTCTCCCTCAAAGTCAAGACATAGCCGTTAAGGCAAAGTGGTGGCATTATGTTCTTGTCGCTGCTGCCGATGCTGGTGGTTTCTTTTTAGGAGGTGGGGCTTCGGTTGGTGCGGTTGCTGTTACAGCCGGATGTACGGTTTCGACTTTAGTATGGAATATTGTCAAGGAAGATGAAAAAAAAGAGACGAAAGGGAGTGATAGTGGCAATTTTGAGCCCTTTAATGACCGTAAGGTCGCCCTTTCTTGCGTGGAGGGAGTTGGCTTAATCCATAATAAGGTAATCCTTGATTTATATGAAGATCATGGTGAGTCTTTATTTGGCTATGAAGATGATGTTCTTTTACCGCTTGTGGCCGAAAAGGTTTCAGGCGAAATAGAATCTTCTCCAAATGAAGTTTCGTTGAGCGTCCAAGAGCAGAAGAACATTGTTTCGGCAACTGTAAATGCCTATGCTTCATCTTCAACTATCGGAGAGTTTATTGCTAATCTTGAGTTGTCTGCTCCCGAAAAATCAGCCCTTTTGGAAGTCGTCAGTGTCATACTTGAAGGATTTGATTCTATTGATGCCGTTGATGATAATGGCGAGTACTCTTTGGCAGTGCAAGAACTAATATCAGATTCTGATGTCTCTGAGGAGGCAAAAGAGATACTTGTTTCGACAACTTCGGTGGCAAATGCAAGTTCTCGCTTATGGAAAGTAGAATAAAATCAAGCTCTAGTATTATTGCTTTTTTGCCGTTGATGTTCTTTTTGTTTGTGGGCAATAACGTTTTGGCTAAAACCCCTATAAAGAAGTTTATGTTTTCCGTGTCTCAGTACTATTCTCCTGTGACGGATGCCTGCACGATGGGGATAGGTATCGGTTATCTTTTCCCTAAGATTGGGGTTAGTGTCAATTATGGGGCTGTCGGGTGGTATGATGACCGGAATTGTCATGAGGGGACTGTTTCCGTCTTTAGTCCAGTTTATAAAATCGGCTCTTTTTCGATGATTCCAGAGGTAGCGGCCGGAATATTGTATGGCAGAATCGTGTCAGAGGATGAAGTGTCCCTTAGGACGCAAATTCAGGCTGGAGTTAAGTTAAACTATACAATATCAAGATATATGTCTTGTGGCATTACTTTAAAATCAATGGTTTACAGCGGCAGAGCTGTCCCTGTGGCGGGTTGGGGTTATTCCTTGCATTTTTAGGCGAAGCCTGGCCGCATGCAAATATCTTCGGTACAAAAAAACGCCCTCTGCTGTACCAAACGCTTCCGCAAGGCGCTTCCGTACAGAAATCAGCCTTATTCTGTACCGAATTGTCTCGTCAGGCAAAATCTTCGGGTAAGTATCACTCGGATGTTTGAGAATACTACTCTTCTTCATATATTTGTCGTACTGTGCGTTCGGAGGATGTGTGGTCTTTTTGTATTGGTGAGAAATATTGAGACAGAATGAAAAATTCATATTATATAGTGGTTCTGGTTTTTTGTGCGGTTTTGATGTCTGCTTGCCAAAAACCTGCTGCACGTGAGATTTCATTCGCAGGAGGGGAATTTGAAATGCCGCTTGGCGCCAGTATATATCCGGATGTTTATGTCCGGCCGTCAAGAGCGGAGATTGTATTTTCTTCTTCGGATGAGTCGGTGTTTGTTGTCATGGGTTCGCAGATCAAGTCTCTCGGTGAGGGGGAGGCACTCTTGACGGCATCCAGCCTTGACGGGACCGTCTCCGCTTCGTGTGTCGTAAAAGTCGACAGGAGCCTTGGCATAGGAAGTTTTACAGTGAATCCGGGAGGGAAAACCGCTGACCTCTTTGGCCGGTCCAAGCCGGCCGGATGCGCTGTAAGATTGGCCCGAGATTTATGAGGTATATAGGTTTTTTAGTCTGTCTGGCGTTGTCTGTGGCCGGGCTGTCATCCTGCGAGAAAGAGCAGGAGGATCCTCCAGTGAGTATTTCTTGCAGTTTTGATGCGGAAGGTGGACGAAAAGATTATAATCTGGATCTTGACGGGACCACCCTTACGTTGGACATAAAAGAGGCATATTATTCAGAGCATTGGGCATACTGGCTTGATGAAAGTTGGGTCGATGTCGCCTATTGTATTGATTTGGAGCGACTGTCAATAGTGTCCGATGAAAACGATACGGGCCGGGCGCGCCGGGCGGTGGTGAGTGCATGTCACCGGGTCACGGGACAAAAGTATATATTTGAAATTGAACAGTCTGAATGACAGGCATGAAACCATATTTTCGAGTCTTGTTTCTGGTGCTTTTATTTGTGATGTCGTCATGCGAAAAGGATGCACCTGTTCGTTTTTTTTACAGTGTCGGGGCTGAAGGCGGAAGCGCGAGTTATGATGCGGATCTTGTTGGGGAGACATTGTCAACAGAATTCGGCCCGTCATCGTATTATGTTGAGAGGACGGAGTATCATTATAGCGGTTGGCTAATGGATACGGAATGGCTCTATTCGTACTATAACCCCATTGGACCTTGGATTTCTTTCCGTATTGACAGGAACGAAACGGGCCGGGCGCGCCGGGCGGTGGTGAGTGGGTATCACCGGGTTTCTGGACGAAAGTATGTCTTTGAGATAGAGCAGTCTGAATGATTCAGAAAATCATGAGCGCAGCCACTGGTAGGCGAGACGTTCGCCTCCGCCGTCCGCGAGGGTGATGATACCGCAGTAGCGGAAACCGTGCTTCAGGACAAGATGCTGCATTATGAGGTTGTCCTTGTGGGTGTCTATGCGGATATTGCTGCAGCGAGATTTGCAGAAATCCATGATGGCGGCGAAGACGCCGTGCGCTTCCGGGAGGCTCGTTATCCTGTGTATGACCATGTATGGGCTGCTGTCGTCTGTCCAGTGTCCGTCCGCTATCGAGGCGTATGACGGGTCAGGCCCATGTCTGAAGACGAATGAGCCCACAGGGGCCTTGCCGTCCATGACAAGATAGCATGTCCCGGAAACGATGTCTTCTTCAAGAATCCCGATGGACGGATAGCCGCCGGACCACTGGGTCGGGTTGCCGCTGTCCCGCATTATCTGTCTTGCGGAGTCGGCAAGCGCCGCTACCGCCGGCAGATCTGCCGGCAGGGCTTTGCGGATTGTATAGGGTTCTTTTGCCATGGCGGACTATTCTTCCAATAACCAGTCTAATACATACAGTTGCTTTATGCCGTTATGCTGTATCACCGGATCGTTGTCCATAGTGAGGAGATATTTCGGATAGTTGTCTGAAAGAGATTCAAGAGGATCAAGCTCCCGTTTCAGCGTGCCCTCATCCCTTACGCTGAGAGACACCTGATAATACGCCTTGTCGTTGCCCTTCACAACGACAAAATCGATCTCCGCGTTTCCAGTCTTTCCTGCATAAACCTCACCGCCTCTTCGGGTCAACTCCAGATAAACTACATTTTCCAAAATGTGCCCCAAGTCCCCGACCTTAGTGCCGCTTATGACGTTTCGCAGTCCGACATCGGCGAGATACAGCTTCTGGCCTGTCTTGAGCAGCTGCTTGCCTTTGGCATCGTATCTGGGAGCAGAATAGAACACATAGCTGTCTGTCAATGCGGAAATATAATTTTCCACCGTGTGGGCCGATATTTTGCGGCCAAGTGAGGTCATCGTGTCGCTGATACGTTTGATGATAGAGATATTCCCGATGTTGTCAGCCAGAAATCTCACTACGCTTTGCAGCATAATCACATCCGTGATTTTTCTTCGGCTGACCACATCTTTCAGCACAATAGTATTGTATAGGCCGGTAAGATATTCATTTACCATCTCTTTATCATGCTCTATCTGCATTATGTACGGGAACGAGCCATTCTCAATATACTTTCGGTAGGCATCTTCCGCGCTCGTTCCTGCCGGCAGTCCATGCGTGAACTCTCTAAATGAGAATGGAAGCATTTTTATTTCCACATATCTGCCGGTAAGCAGGGTCGCGATTTCTCCGGACAGCAAATATGCATTTGAGCCTGTCAAGTAAATGTCCACATTGTCCAAGAGGAACAGGCTGTCGATCACCTTTTGGAAACCGTCTACCATCTGTATTTCATCCAGAAAAAAATAGTTCATCCTGTCCCGTTGCAGCCGTTGTTTCAGGTAGGTATGTAGAGCCTTGTAGTTCAACAGGGGCTCGTTATCCAGATCTTCGAAATTAAGTTCGACAACCTGTTCTTTGGAAACACCGTCCGTCAGTATCTTGTCCTTGAACATCCGCAACAATGATGACTTGCCGCAACGGCGTATGCCTGTGACGACCTTGATGATTTTCTTGCCCCTCCATTTTTCCAAGAGTGACATGTATTCCGTGCGTTCTATCAGCATGCTGTCTGTGTGTAAAAATGAACCACGGTGCAAATCTATGAATATTTTTCATAAAAATGAACTGCGCTTCATTTTGGCGCAGAGGGGCGGGGAGTGGTTGCGCTATTCTGCCAAAGCTTTTCTGACGGCGGCGGCCCAGGCTGCCTTGGACTCGGCCATGCGGGACTCGGAGGCCCGGCGGGAGAAGCGGCGCTCCGCTTCCCAGTTGTTCTGGAGTTCGCCTATGGAAGACCAGATTCCGGCACCGAGCCCTGCCATGTAGGCCGCTCCCAGTCCAGTGATTTCAGTGACTTTCGGCCGTATCACCTCCGTGCCGAGGATGTCTGCCTGAAACTGCATCAGAAGATTGTTGCGCGAAGCACCCCCGTCGACCTTGAGCTCCGAGATGAGGATCCCGGCATCCCTTTCCATAGCGGCAACTATGTCCATCGTCTGGAATGCTATGCCCTCCAGGGTGGCCCTGGCAATGTGGGCAGCTGTTGCACCTCGGGTCAGTCCGGTGATCACACCACGCACATCCTGGTTCCAGTACGGGGCTCCCATCCCGGTGAGGGCCGGCACGAAGTACACGCCCCCGTTGTCCGTGACAGATGAGGCAAGAGCCTCTATATCAGATGAATTCTTGATGAGTCCAAGCCCGTCACGGAGCCATTGCACTGCTGCACCGGCCACGAAGATGCTGCCCTCCAGAGCGTAGTTGACCTTGTCTTTGAGTTTCCATGCCACTGTGGTGAGCAGCCTGTTTTCGGAGAGGATCGGCTTGTCGCCGCAGTTCATCAGGAGAAAGCACCCCGTGCCGTAGGTGTTTTTTACGGAACCTTCATCGATGCACATCTGCCCGAAGAGGGCGGCCTGCTGGTCTCCGGCGACTCCGGTGATGGGGATGTTGTGTCCGAGCACCGTAGCTTCTCCGTAGAACGCATCGGATGAGCGGGCCTGCGGCATCATGGATTCCGGGATGCCGAACAGGTCGAGGAGTTCGCTGTCCCAACTTAAGCTGTTGATGTTGAACAGCATGGTACGGGAGGCGTTGGTCACATCCGTGGCGTGGACCTTGCCGGAGGTGAGGTTCCAGATGAGCCAGCTGTCCACTGTGCCGAAGCGGAGCCTGCCTTCCATTGCCTTTTTGCGTGCACCCGGGACATTTTGGAGTATCCATCTTATCTTGGATGCGCTGAAGTAGGCATCGATGACCAGCCCCGTTTTTTTCTGGATCATCTCCGTGAAGCCTTTTTCTTTGAGCGAATCGCAGAATGCGGAGGTGCGGCGGTCCTGCCAGACGATTGCGTTGCAGATCGGCCTCCCGGATGCGGCGTCCCATACGATGGTGGTCTCCCTCTGGTTTGCGATGCCCATGGCCACGATCTCCCCGTCCCGCACTCCTGCCACCGCTTCGTTGACCACTGCCCGCACAGAGGACAGGATTTCCAGAGGGTTCTGCTCCACCCATGCCTGCCTCGGGAAGAGTTGGGTGAACTCCTTCGAACTCATTGACACCTGGTGTCCGCAGTCATCGAAAATCAAGGCCTTGGAACTGCTGGTGCCCTGATCTACGGCCAATATATATCTGTTCATGGGAGCAAAGATACTGCTAATCCCGATTTTTATGTCTAACTTGCGTGCCAAAACACACTGCAAATGAAATCACTGAAACTGAAGGCTTCTGCCGATGACCTCAATCTTGCCGTGCTGGTGAGTGAGCCTGAAGGCGCTCCCAAGGGCATTTTCCAGATAGTACACGGGATGTGCGAGCACAAAGAAAGGTATATTCCTTTCATGGAGTACTTGTCCGGGCACGGATATGTCTGCGTAATCCACGACCATCGCGGCCACGGAGAGTCGGTGAAGACTCCTGACGACCTGGGATTCATGTACAAAGGCGGCTGGAGGGCGATGGTGGAGGATGTCAAGGTGGTGGCAGATTGGACGAAGTCTCATTATCCGGGATTGAAGTACGTCCTGCTCGGACACAGCATGGGCTCGATGGTCGTCCGCTCTTTTACAAAACGTTATGATGAGTTGATCGACACCCTTTTCGTCTGCGGCTGCCCGAGTGACAACCCGGCCAAGAGCGCCGGCAAGTTCCTCGCGGACTGCTTCGTGCTTTTCGCGGGCGGACACAGCAGACCGAAATTGCTCCAGAAACTTTCATTCGGCTCGTTCAACGCCCCGTTCGCCCAGGAGGGTTATCCGGTGGCATGGGTGTGCTCGGATAAGCAGACGCTCAAAGAGTATCATAGTGATCCTCTGTGCATGTTCCAGTTTACCGCCAACGGCTTTTCGAACCTCACCGCCCTGATGAAGGACTGCTACTCCCGTAAGGGGTGGAAACTTGCCAACCCAAGTTTGCCGGTGCATTTCATCTCAGGCTCTGATGATCCTTGCCTCATCAATGAAGACGCAATAGGGAAGGCTGTCGCACTGATGAGAGAAGTCGGATACAGGGACACTGATCTCAAACTTTATCCGGGCATGCGCCACGAGATTCTCAATGAGACTGGAAAACAGCAGGTCTGGGACGACATATTGGCCCGTATCTCGTGATGGGGGAAAACGAAAAATACATGCGCGAAGCCCTGCGCGAGGCTCATCTGGCCTTTGAGGAGGACGAGGTGCCCGTCGGGGCGGTAGTGGTGTGCCGGGGGAGAATCATAGCCCGGGGGCACAATATGACAGAGCGCCTCAACGACCCCACGGCGCACGCAGAGATGATAGCCCTCACCGCCGCAACCGAGGCGGTAGGGGGCAAGTACTTGAACGATTGTACTCTCTATGTCACGGTGGAGCCATGCCCGATGTGCGCAGCGGCGCTGTGTTGGGCGCAGCTCGGGACGCTTGTGTACGGGGCATCCGATCCCAAGCGCGGTTTTTCTCTTTTCTCTCCGTCGCTGCTTCACCCGAAGACGGCTGTCGAGGCCGGTGTGCTCGCCGGGGAATGCTCGGAGCTGATGAGCTCGTATTTCAAGGCAAAAAGATAATTGCTATATTTGCAGTCTGGAATTGAGGTATGGTGTAATGGTAGCACTACAGATTTTGGTTCTGTCTGCCCAGGTTCGAATCCTGGTACCTCAACGTCTTTTACGGGGCATATCCCCGAACCCCTGCGCCCTCAAGGGCCTTTCCAATTTTGCTGACGCAAAATCCCGGCCCCGGGCGGTCCGCTGATGCGGACTGGGGCATATCCCCGAACCCCTGCGCTTGCGAAGTTTCATAAAAAGTTTCATCTTTGTACAATGAAACTTTTTCTTATCGACGGGCATGCGCTCATCTTCAAGATGTACTATGCGTTCCTCGGGCGTCCCATGGTCAATTCCAAAGGCGTGGACACCTCCATACTTTTCGGTTTCACCAAATATCTGCTTGAACTGGTGGAGCGCGAGAAGCCTACCCATCTGGCGGTGAGTTTCGACCCTCCGGGAGGCACTTTCCGCAACAGGCTCTACCCCGAGTACAAGGCCAACCGCGCCGAGACACCGCAGCTTGTCATCGATGCTCTGGAACCCCTCACCGCGATTGTCCGCTCCATGGACATTCCGGTGCTGATGGTCAGCGGGTTCGAGGCCGATGACGTGATAGGCACTGTCGCGAAACGCTTCGCCTCGGACACGATGGATGTCTTTATGGTCACCCCGGACAAAGATTACGGACAGCTTGTCTCCGCCCACATATTCCAGTACAAACCGGGAAAATCCGGCGCCGAAAACGAGATACTTGACAGTGCGGCAGTCTGCGAAAAATGGAAAATCTCAAGCACCTCCCAGGTACGTGACATCCTGACCCTGTGCGGTGACGCTTCCGACAATGTCCCCGGAGTCCAGGGTATCGGTCCCGTTGGTGCGGCCAAACTGCTTTCCAAGTATGGCACGACCGAAGGCATATATGCCCACGTCTCAGAACTTACACCGCGTCAGCAGGAGATGTTCGCCGCCGCCAAGCCGCATATTGCCCTTTCCGAGGAGCTCGTGACTATACGTACGGATGTTCCTGTGGATGTGGATGTCGAGCAGATGGCTTTCCGTCCGTGCTGTGCCCCCGAACTTTCAGGGCTTCTGGACGAGTATGAGATGCCTTCGCTCAAGAAACTTATCTCCCGTATCGCTGCGGCTTCCGGTCAGGCTCCCGTAATGGATGCTCCGGCAAAAGTCCTGGAGGTGAAGACGGTCTCCGTAGAGGATTTGGGCAAGATGGCCAGGGCAGGGAAGAGGTTGGCAGTACGCGTGGAAGGCGGGATGGTTTATGCTGCCGCAGGTGACAGGTGCACCGTCGGGAAGCCCCTGGAGTTTAAATCTTTGCTGGAGGATGCCTCCATTTCTAAGGCCGGTGCGGACCTGAAATCGGCCATGAATGCCCTCGCCGCTTCCGGGCTTGGCCTGAATGGCCCTCTTGAGGATGTCGAACTGATGCACTATCTCCTCAATCCTGAGCGCAGCCACGCCCTGAAGGCTCTGGCCCTGTCGTACCTCGGGGTTGACCTTGACGGGTCGGATAATGTTGAGGCCTCGCTCTTTGACGAGCCGTCCGGCGAGGGTTCTGACACACTGTGCCGGGAGGCTGTCTCTTCCCTGATGCTCGTTCCCCGTCTGGACAGGGAAATAGACTCTGTGCCGGGGCTCCGTGGGCTGTATGACCGTATAGAGGAACCGTTGATCGGAGTCCTGTCAAGGATGGAGAGGGCCGGGGTCAAGGTTGATCTCGGGTCTCTGTCCGGATTCGCCGCGATGCTGCGTTCCAGGATAGCCGAAAGGGAATCCCAGGTGCGTGAGCTCGCCGGGGAACCTGGGCTTAATGTCGGTTCGCCCAAACAGTTGGGGGTCGTGCTCTTCGAGAAGATGGCACTCGATCCCAAGGCCCGTAAACCCCGTTCCGGAAACTGGCCCACTGACGAGCAGACCCTCCAGGCTCTTTCGGACCGCAGTCCGATAATAGAGGCGATCCTGGACTATAGGGCCATGCGCAAACTGCTCTCCACCTACATCGAGCCTTTTGCGGGCTATGTCTCCCCGGTCGATGGCAGGGTGCACACCACTTTCAACCAGACCATGACCGCCACGGGCCGCCTGTCCTCGTCCAACCCCAACCTGCAGAACATCCCTGTGCGCACGGATCTGGGCCGCGAGATACGCCGGGCCTTCGTGGCCGGGTCCCCTGACAGCGTGATGATGTCCGCTGACTATTCCCAGATCGAACTCCGGCTCATGGCGCACTTCAGCGGGGATGCCCACCTGACGGAGGCTTTCCGCAGCGGCCAGGACATCCATGCCGCCACCGCCTCGAAGATCTTCGGGGTCAAGCTCGAAGAAGTCACCCCGGATCAGAGACGGGTCGCCAAGACGGCCAATTTCGGGATAATGTACGGCATCTCGGCCTTCGGGCTCAGCCAGAGGCTCGGATGCAGCAGACAGGAGGCAAAGAAGATAATAGACGACTACTTCGCATCTTTCCCGTCGATACGCAAATACATAGAAGACACTCTGGCCTCAGCCCGCAAGAACGGCTATGTCGAGACTCTCTTCGGGCGCAGACGTTATCTTCCGGACATCAACTCGGGCAACGCCACGGTCCGTGCCCTTGCGGAGCGCAATGCCGTCAACGCCCCTATTCAGGGTACCGCCGCCGATATCATCAAGCTTGCCATGATCGGGGTGGACCGGCAGCTGCGGGAAGAGGGTCTGAAGTCCGTGATGGTGCTCCAGATCCACGATGAACTCCTGCTTGAAGTGCCTTCGGCCGAGATCGAGACCGTCAAGGCGATGCTTGTAAGCCAGATGGAAAATGTTGCAAGCCTTTCAGTACCACTTACAGTCGAATGCAATTATGGCAAAAACTGGCTTGACGCCCACTGATGAACTGGTCCGCCGCGCCATCATAGGTGACGGGACGGCTTTCACCGAACTTTGGGACACCAATATAGATTCCCTCAAGGCCTATCTCGCCGCAACGATAAAGCAGCTGGATGACTTCTACATAGACGACATCTGCTCCCGCAGTTTCGAGAAGGCTTTCAGGCAGATTCGCAGCTATGATCCGTCCAGGAGCCTATTTTCCACCTGGCTCCGCGTCATAGCACGCAATACTGCGCTGGACACGCTGGAGTCGGAGAGCCGCAATCAGCGCAAACTCGTCTCCATCGATGACAACCCTACGGCCGGGGCGGCCGTGGAGACCATCGGGGATGCCGAGGCGACCCCTCTGGAGAGCATCATCAAGGACGAGGATGCGGAGAGCCTCCAGTCCTGCATAGACGCCCTGCCCGAGCTTTACCGTGAGATAGCGAGGCGCCGTCTCGTGGACGGGCTGCAATACAAGGAGATAGCCGAAGAGCTCGGGATGGAGCTCAACACCGTGCGCACCAGGATACGGCGTGCCAAGGCGATGATAGACGAGATGAAATCATCAGAAGAACAATGACAGACTACAAAGAGCTCATAAGACTTTACACGGAGTGGAACTCCAGGATAAATGTGATTTCCCGCAAGGATATGGACAACATCTACCAGCACCACGTCCTGCACTCCCTTGCGATAGCCGAATACCTCAGGCGCTTCTATCCAGAAAGTGTCTGGGACGGGGCGAGCGTGCTGGATGTCGGGACGGGAGGGGGATTTCCGGGCATTCCTCTGGCCATGGAATTCCCGGAGACGCACTTTACCCTCTGCGACTCGATAGGCAAGAAGATAACGGTAGCCAGAGCCGTAGCCGAAGGCCTCGGGCTGAAAAATGTGAACTGTGTCAACGCCAGGGCCGAATCCCTCCCGGAGACTTTTGACTGGGTGGTGTCGCGGGCTGTCACCTCTCTGGAGAAATTCTACCCGTGGGTCGAGGGGAAGTTCCGCCGCAGCATCCTCTACCTGAAAGGCGGAGATGTGAATGAGGAAATCTCCGCCCTGCTCCGGAAAAGCCGGCTGGATCCGCGTCATATCAGGACATGGAGGATATCCGACTGGCTGAAAGATGAGTATTTCGCAGAAAAATTTGTAATTGAGATAGGAAAATCCTATCTTTGCCCTCCCGATTTTGAATAATCAAAAATAGAATAAGATAATGAAAAGGACATTTCAACCGTCAAACCGCAAGAGAGTCAACAAGCACGGCTTTCGCGAGCGTATGAGCACAGCGAACGGACGCAGGGTACTTGCTTCCCGTCGCGCTCATGGACGCAAGAAACTCTCAGTTTCTTCAGAGGACCGCTACTAGTAGCAGGTAGTCTCTGTAAACTGAAATCGCCGGTCTCATAACGAGGCTGGCGATTTCAGTTTGTATCAGTTCTTTCTTTTCGGATTGGCCGGAAACCATCCCTTTTCCACCCGTTTCTTCTGTTGGAAGATTTCGAGTATGCTCCAGAAGCAGGAGAATGCGAATACACCCAGAATGGTCGAGAATATGTAATGCTCCGTCAGAAGCGATGCGGCGACCCCGCACAGTCCGACAAGCAGGAACACCCACCAGCATTTGGTGCCGAAGTGGTATTCGGCCTTGATTACAATCGGATGGAACATTCCTATCATCAGGAAGGAGGAAATGCCTATTATAAGACCTGTAAAATTCATATACAACGCTTTTCAGGATGCAAATATAGTGCAAATCCCCCGATTGGCCGTCACTCCTGGATCAAGGTCTTTACCGGATTCCTTGTGGCGGCTTTCCAACTCTGGCTTATGACGGAGAGAAGGGATATGGCAAGCGTCATCAGCGCCGCCAGCACCATGGCCCACCAAGGGAAGTCTATCTTGTTGTAGAAGTCCTGCAGGTATCTGTCGATCATCTTGAAAGAGATCGGGGTGGCGATTATGGCTGAGACAAGGCAGAGGATCATGAACGGCTTCACAAGGGTCCACATCGCCGTCCCCGTGTCTGCCCCGTACACTTTTCGGACCGCAATCTCCCGGCCTTGCTGCTCCGCGAAGTAGAGAGCCATGGCGAAGAGCCCCATGGATGAGATGAGAATGGCTATCACCATGAACGAAAGCACAAGCAGCATGGTGTTGCGTGTCCCTGTGAGACTTTCCTGCAGATTCTCATCGAGGTAGTACACCGGGAGGTCCATCGGGAGTCCTGTTTTCTCCTCGGCGAATTCTTTGCAGGCCCCTTTGACCGCGGCGAGCGCTTCTTTGCGGTCGCCGCTGATTCTGATGACCTGCGTGAATATATACGGATAGTCGTCGGGGATTATCATTATCGAGTTGTGCTCGTCCTCCATGGGTTTGAACAGGGCGTCGCGTGTGCGGAAGTCCTGAACTATGCCGCAGATTTCATACTCCGGTTTGGCTGCGCTTCCGCCGGCATACGGATGCTCTTCGCTGACCCCGAGTTCTCTTTTTGCCGTCTCGGTGAGGAGTATCTTCCCTGAAGAGAGGGCGCTGTACTGTTCGGTCAATCTGAAACCGAGTATCCTCAGTGAGGTGGTGTCAAGCTGACAGAGCCTCATCCAGCCGATCATCCGGCCATCTGCATCATGAAGTCCGTTGGCTCCGCAAACAAGAGGCGTGCTTATGCCAAGCCCTGCGTCTGTCACCTGAGGGAGGGCTTTGATGCGGGACTGGAGTTCCATCTGGACCGCCCTGTCGTATCCGAGCCGGTTGGATTCGATCTGTATGATATCTGCGGTCTTGTATCCTGTCGGAAGATCCGCGAGGTGCCGGATTTCTGTGGTCATGGTGATGGCCATGGCTATCAGGACGGTGCTGAATACTCCCTGGAGCACTATGAACACCTTGCTGAACACCATCTTGCTTCTGAACCTGAACTCTCCCTTGACGACTGCGATCGGCTTGAACCTGGAAATCATTGCGGCCGGGATCATGGCCGAGATGACAGATACGGCAATGAGCGCGAGGGCTGCCCACAGTATCGTGACGGCGCTTACGGAAAACTGTATGTCGGAAGAGAGTATCCTGTCGAAGAACGGGCGGAAAATCCATGCCAGCATGCAGCCTGCGATGAAGCATCCCAAGGTGAATGAGAACGATTCCATGATGTACCTGCCGATGATGCGGGTGTCACTCTCGCCGAGCAGGCGCCTCGTGGCCATCTCCTTGGCCCGTTTCCCGGTCTGTGCGACCGTCAGGTTGATATAGTTGAATATTGCGCAGAAAAGCAGGACCAAGGCGATGGCAAGCAGGATCTCAACCTGCTTCCTGTCACCTTTCCTCAGTGACCCCTGGGTCTCCAGATCGGAGAAGTAGATCTTGTCGAAGCGCGTGAGTGTAGCGCCCCAGAGGAAACTTTTGCTGTCGCCATCCTTCTGGTAGAAATCCCAATACGATGCGAACTTGTCCAGCAGGGTCTCGCGGACTTTTTCCGGGTCGGCCCCTTTGTCGAGCAGGATGAGCGGGAGTGTCGAGCCGAAATTGTCCATTCTGGCAAGGGTCTTCTCCTGCCTTCTGATGCAGGTGAAGATGTCGTAGTGTGTGAACGGGTCCTCCGGCCCGAAATCCTGGACGGTGCCTATGATCGTGAGGGGTGAGCCGTTGACATCGATTGTCCTGCCCACCGGATTCTCGCTGCCGAACACCCTCTTGGCGAATGATTCGGACAGAATCGCCTCGTCCGTGTTCTTGAGGGCGTTGTCAGATGTGCAGCCTGTAAGGCGGTACTTCAGGAGCCTGAAGAAGTTGGTGTCTGCCGCGGCTTCCGTGGCCGGGAAGTAGTCTTCCCCTGATTTTATGTGGGAGTCACCGACATGGACGAGATTGGTCCACTCCTTTATCTCCGGGATTGACGGGAAGAACTCGTCCGCTGTGCCGAGGGTCATACCGAAGAATTCTCCTGCGCCCACCGCGTACAGCTGTTCCGACAGGGGCTGCTTTGTGCCGACATTGAATTCCGTCCTGGCGTACGAGGACAGGAGTATGACAAAGCCGAGGGCCACAGAGAGCCCGAACACCTCTATGAAAGTATAGAGTTTGTTGCGCGAAAGGAATTTGAAAAACGAACGCATAGTATTTTTTGTCCGTTTTTGGGGAATGCTGAAACTGTGCCATGCGTATAATATACTGTAAGGCAATGTGTTCTGAGGGAGAATTCTGCCGAGCATGTAAAAAAACTTTACACTCGATGTAAAAGAATTTTACAATCACCAGGGCTTGGCAGCACAGCAAGCGCGAGGCGGAGGGGGGCCTGGTGATACTTTTTTGTTGAGCCAAGGCGCCCTCTTCCCCGCGCTTCCAGACCGTGCCGTGGCTTACTGCCGGGCATACCGCCTGATACCAAAAAAGGCCGGCTGGAAGCCGACCTCTTCGGGTGCGATGTGGGGCTCGAACCCACGACACCCAGAACCACAATCTGGTGCTCTACCAACTGAACTAATCGCACCGTGTCAATTGGATTGCAAAGGTGAGAATAATTTTTCAACTGTGCAAGAGTTCTCATTATATAAATACGGAAAATAAACCGGAAAAAACGATTATCTTTGCAAGATTAAAGTCAGATAGTACACACATTATGGCTAAAGAGATAAAGTTTTCCCTTGTATATAGGGACATGTGGCAGTCCTCGGGCAAATACCAGCCCCGTGTGGACCAGCTTGTCAGGGTGGCTCCGGCCATCATCGATATGGGATGCTTCGACCGTGTGGAGACCAACGGCGGAGCGTTCGAGCAGGTGAACCTCCTCTACGGGGAGAACCCTAATGTTTCGGTCCGCAAGTGGACGGCCCCATTCCATAAGGCCGGCATCCAGACCCACATGCTTGAGCGTGGTCTCAACGCCTTGAGGATGAACCCGGTACCGGCTGATGTCCGCGAACTCATGTTCAAGGTCAAGAAGGCCCAGGGCACTGACATCTCCCGCTCTTTCTGCGGTCTGAACGACCACCGCAATCTCAAACTTTCTGTGGAGTTCGCCAAGAAGGCGGGGATGATTTCCCAGGGCGCCCTGTCCATCACCCATTCACCTGTGCACACGGTGGAATATTATATGGGTGTGGTTGACCATCTGGTCGAGTATGGCACCGATGAGATCTGCCTCAAGGACATGGCCGGTGTGGGACGCCCTACGTTCCTGGCACAGCTCACTGCCGACATCAAGAAGAAATACCCTCACATCAAGCTCCAGTACCACGGGCACTGCGGTCCGGGTTTCTCTCCGGCTTCAATGCTTGAGGTCGCCCGTGCCGGCATCGACTATATCGATGTGGCTGTCGAGCCTCTCGCCTGGGGCAAGGTTCATCCGGATGTCATCACCATCCAGCAGATGCTGCGTGCCGACGGTTTCCAGGTCAAGGACATCAACATGGACGCGTATATGGAAGTTCGTCGCCTGACTCAGGAGTTCATAGATGACTTCCTCGGCTACTGGATCAACCCGAGCAACGCCCTGATGACCTCGCTCCTCGTGGGTTGCGGCCTGCCTGGCGGCATGATGGGTTCCATGATGGCGGATCTCAAGGGATTCAAGGCGGCTATCAACGCTTCCGAGAGGGCTAACGGCAAGCCGGAGAGCAGTCTCGACACGCTGATGGTCAAGCTGTTCAACGAAGTTGAATATGTATGGCCTCGCCTTGGCTATCCGCCTCTTGTGACACCGTTCAGCCAGTATGTCAAGAATACTGCACTTATGAACCTCCTTGCGCTGAGCCAGAACAAGCCGCGCTTCAGCACCATCGACAAGGACACCTGGGGCATGATCCTAGGGAAGATGGGCAAACTCCCCGGCAAACTCGCTCCGGAGATTGTGGCCCTCGCCAAGGAGAAGGGCATGGAGTTCTACACAGGCAACCCTCAGGACGAGTACCCGGACGAACTTCCGAAGTTCCGCAAGATGATGAAAGATGAGGGTTGGGACTGCGGTCAGGACGATGAGGAACTCTTCGAACTGGCCATGCACGAGCGCCAGTACCGTGACTACAGGAGCGGTGTCGCCAAGGAGAGGTTTAACAAGGAGCTCAATGATCTCAAGGCCAAGGCCGGCGCTCCGATCGTGGTGAAGCGCGCAGTGGTCGAGATGCCGGAGTTCGATATCGACAGTTATGTGGCCAAGTACCCTAAGGCCACACCGCTGCAGGCACCAGCCAAGGGCAAGATGCTCTGGCAGATTGACGTGGAGGATGATTCCATGGCACCTGTTGCCGGTACGGCGGTCAAGACGGGCGAGCCTTGCGGCTATGTCCAGACTTACTATGGCATGGAGGAGATCGTGCCTGCTGTTGGTGGGCGGATTGTCGCTGTCACAGCCCCTCAAGGCAAGGATGTCGTCAAAGGCGAGATCGTGGCTTTCGTGGAGTAGAGACAGGGTTTCCCGTATTTTCAATAGCCCGGTCCCATGGTTTGGGACTGGGCTTTGTTGTGACATTTTGTCACGATGGGGTGCTTGGCAAATGTTTTGATGTTTCTATCTGCGTCCTGCCTCAGGTGAGGCGGGAGAGTTTAAGTGAAATTAAAAAAACATTATATTATGGGAAAGATTATAGGAATTGACCTCGGTACTACGAACTCTTGCGTAGCCGTTATGGAAGGCAACCAGCCGACCGTAATCATCAATGATGAAGGTTCCCGCACCACTCCGTCAGTGGTTGCGTTTACAGAGAATGGTGAGCGCAAGGTCGGCAACCCTGCCAAGCGTCAGGCTATCACCAACCCTAAGAACACCATATTCTCCATCAAGAGATTCATGGGTGAGACCTACGATCAGGTTACCAAAGAAATCGCCCGTGTGCCTTATTCAGTAGTACGCGGTGACAACAATACTCCGCGTGTCGACATCAACGGACACCTGTATTCTCCTCAGGAGATTTCAGCCATCATTCTTCAGAAGATGAAGAAGACTGCAGAGGACTACCTCCGTCAGGAAGTTACAGAGGCTGTCATTACTGTACCGGCATACTTCTCAGACTCACAGCGTCAGGCCACCAAGGAGGCCGGTAAGATCGCGGGACTTGATGTGAAACGTATCATCAACGAGCCTACGGCCGCAGCCCTTGCGTATGGTCTGGACAAGAAGAACAAGAACATGAAGGTCGCCGTATATGACCTCGGTGGTGGAACTTTCGATATCTCCATCCTGGAGCTCGGTGATGGTGTATTTGAAGTCAAGTCCACCAACGGTGATACCCACCTTGGAGGTGATGATTTCGACCAGGCCATCATAGACTGGCTTGCTTCCGAGTTCGCCAAAGAGAACTCCGGCATGGACCTCAAGAAAGACCCTATGGCTCTCCAGAGGCTCAAGGAGGCTGCCGAGAAAGCGAAGATCGAGCTTTCAAGCGCTGCGAGCGCAGAGATCAACCTGCCTTACATCACAGCTGTGGACGGTATGCCTAAGCACCTTGTGAAGACTCTTACCCGTGCCAAGTTCGAGGCTCTCTGCGACGATCTCTTCCAGAGGTCAATCGAGCCTTGTCGCAAGGCCCTTGCAGATGCTCACCTGAGCGCTTCCGATATTGATGAAGTCCTGCTCGTCGGCGGTTCAACCCGTATCCCTAAAGTACAGGAACTTGTCAAGAACTTCTTCGGCAAGGAACCTAACAAGAGCGTCAACCCGGATGAGGTCGTAGCCATCGGCGCAGCCATCCAGGGCGGTGTGCTCGCAGGTGATGTGAAGGATGTCCTCCTGCTTGATGTGACCCCGCTGTCACTCGGTATCGAGACCCTCGGCGGTGTGATGACCAAGCTTATCGATGCCAACACCACCATCCCTGTACACAAGGAGCAGGTGTTCAGCACAGCCGCAGACAACCAGCCTTCAGTTGAGGTTCGCGTGCTTCAGGGCGAGCGTCCTATGGCCAAAGACAACAAGCAGATCGGTGTATTCCATCTCGACGGTATCGCACCGGCACCTCGTGGAGTTCCTCAGATCGAAGTATCCTTCGATATCGATACCAACGGTATCCTGAGCGTATCCGCCAAGGACAAGTCCACCGGCAAGGAGCAGCACATCCGCATCGAGGCCTCCAGCGGTCTTAGCGAGGAGGAGATCAAGAGGATGCGTGACGAGGCCAAAGCCAACGAGGCCGCCGACAAGGCCGAGAGGGAGAAGGCTGACAAGATCAACAGCGCCGACGCCAATGTCTTCCAGACCGAGAAGAACCTCAAGGAGTATGGTGACAAGATTCCTGCTGAGAAGAAGTCAGCTATCGAGTCTGCCTGCGCAAGCCTTAAGAAGGCCGTCGAGGAGAAGAACATCTCCGATATCGACCGCTACAGCTCTGAGCTTGAGGCCGCTTGGCACGCTGCCTCTGAGGATATGGCCAAGGCCGCACAGGGTGGTGCACAGGGTCCGCAGGGACCTCAGAACCCTCAGGGTCCGGAAGCCCCTCAGGATGGCCCTCAGCCTGACTTCAGTGAGAACAACTAATAAGTCTTGGGCGTCTGCCTGACGCTTGAGCCTTAAGCGAAAGCCCGGAATGTCGAAAGACATCCCGGGCTTTTTTGTGCCGCGCGTGCCCGCAAAGTTCTCCCGTGCATAAAACGGCCGGTTTTCTGTACGGCAAAAGGCCGTTTCCCGAACGAAACCATTCTCGCGAGGCATTTGGTACGGGAGAACAGGTTTTGCCGTACCAAATTGGGCGGGCAGGAGTCCGGGCGCTTACGGTATATGTGGGGATCGTTAAAGTTCTTTGCGCCAGCGGGCAAGAGGTATGCCGAGCTGGCCGCGGTATTTGGCGATGGTCCGGCGGGCTACCTTGTAGCCGTGTTTGCCCATCTCTACGACGAGCTGCTCATCGGTCAAAGGTTTGCGCTTGTCCTCGGCATCCACACACTCCTGAAGGACTTTCTTGAGTTCGCGCGTGGAGACTTCCTCGCCTTCTTTGTTCTCCATGCCTTCGGAGAAGAAGTATTTCAGCGGGAAGATGCCGAAATGGGTTTCGATGTATTTGCTGTTGACCACCCTTGAGATGGTGGAGATGTCGAAACCTGTCTTTTCGGCTATGTCTTTGAGCACCATTGGTTTGAGTTTGGTCTCATCGCCGGTCTCGAAAAAGTCGTGCTGGTATTCGAGGATGGCCTCCATGGTACGGCTCAGGGTGTTCTGCCTCTGCTTCAGCGCTTCCACGAACCACTTGGCCGAGTCGAGCTTCTGTCGCACGAAGGTGGCGGCTTCTTTCTGGGCACGTTCGGACGAGCCCTTGGCCGAGAGCAGGAGGTCGGCATATTTGCGGTTGACCCTCAATTCCGGCACGGAGAATCTCGGCATGGTGAATGAAAGTTCCCCGCCGTTGTCTTCCAGGACGAAGTCCGGCACTATCTGCTGGGCCTGGTCCTCGTATGATTCGCCGGCTTCCCCGCCAGGGGACGGGTTGAGCCTGACTATCCTCGCCATGGCTTTCTTGAGGGCGTCCTCGCTGATTCCGAGTTTGGCGGTGATTTTCTTGAAGTGCTTGTTGGAGAACTCGGTGAAGCAGTCGGTGAGGATGCTGATGGCGTCCTTGACATCCTGAGTCTGTTTGCAGGAGCGGAGCTGGAGCAGTAGGCACTCCCTGAGGTCACGCGCCCCGACCCCGGTAGGCTCGAAATCCTGCACCACCTTGAGCATCTCGAGCACCTCGTCGGCATTGGTCTCTATACCGGCGCGGAACGCCATGTCGTCCACGAGGGACTCGATGTCGCGCCGCAAGTAACCGTCAGCGTCAAGGGAGCCTATGATGAAGGCGGCGATGTCGTACTGGTGTTTGGAGAGGTTGCGGCATCCGAGCTGGTCCATGAGCCCTTGGGTGAAGCTGTTGTGGACCGAGAAAGTGTTGTATTCCGGTCTGGGATCCTTGCCCCAGTTGTTGACTTTTGTGCGGTAGGAGGGTATATAGTCGTCGTCCTTGAGCTCGTCGAGCGAGACATCGCGGGCATCTTCCGGCTTGTCCGGATCCGGGCTGTCATCAAGCACGGGATTCTCCTCGATCTCCGTACGGATACGCTGTTCCAGATCCTGGATCGGAAGCTCTATGAGCTTGATTGTCTGGATCTGAAGCGGTGAAAGCTTCTGTGTCTGCTTTATTTCGAGGCCTTGCTTGATCATCGGATGACATCGGTATTGTCAAATTCCGTACCGCCGTGGGTCATGTCCGGCCTGCCGAGTGATGGGAAACGGAATTTGTCCCGTACAATGAACGCATCCGGAAAATCCGGCTTGAGCACTCTCAGCAGGGCCTCGGCTTCCACGCGCGTGCGGAAATCTCCCACCGAGACTTTGTAGTTGGGTGCGGAAAACGATCTGAATACGGGGATGTTGGGATAAATCGTATGAAATCTTGACATGACAGAGAGGGATTCCTCCCTGGCTGTCCGGCGGCTGTCGAGAAACAGTCTTATCCTGTAGCCGCTTATGGTCTTGGCGGCTCCGGTTTCAGCGGCGGAGAGCAGTGCTTTGCGCACTTCAGGGCTCTGCCGCACGATTATATCCTCCGGAAGGACCGAGAAGATGTCGCGCCCATGCAGGGTTGAGTCTATCTGGACCTGCACCCCGGCCTGCTCCGCTTCCTCTCCGAGAGTGACATTCTGTCCTGAAAGGTTAAGCAGCGGCATGAGGGCCAGTATAAGCATGAGTATGGTCCGTTTCATCTTAAATCTTATCTATAAGTTCTTTAAGAGGCATGTCATTAATCTCTATCGTCTTTCCGACTCCGCCTCTGAGAGCCGGACGCGCGCTGACGGACAGGGTCATGTCCTGCATGTCGGCTTCGTTGCTCAGGAGCCTCAGGAGCTGGAAGGGGTTGAAACCTTCGGCGAGCCGTCCCTTTACCGGTATGTCATACTGCTTTTCAGAGTGGCCTTCGACCATGAGCTGGTCCGCGCTGAGGTAGATCATGTCCTGTCCCTTCATCTTGATCGTGGCGTTGAGGTTGGTCACTTCAAAGCCGACCGTGGGATTGTGTATGCCGATCTCCACCAGAGCCGTGATCCCCGAAAGTCCCTGGGGGGCTATCGATACGATGTTGAAGGAAGTTATGCTTATGTCTTTCACCTTGCTGCCGCAGGCGGTCAGCAGAAGTGCGAAAATGGCGACAAATATGACTTTGAACCTCTCCATACGAAATGCAAAGATAAGAAAAATCTATATCTTTGCCCCGGGATATGAATAAGGTATATATTGAGACATACGGCTGCCAGATGAACGTGGCCGACACTGAAGTAGTCTTCTCGATCCTCGGGAAGGCAGGATACACCAGGACGGAAGAGATCGGCGAGGCCGATGTGATAATGGCCAACACATGCTCGATACGCGACAATGCGGAGCAGAGGATATGGGGGCGGATTGATTTCTTCAACCTGCAGAAACGTTCCAGGCATGGCGTTGTCGTGGGAATCCTCGGCTGTATGGCCGAGCGCCTCAAGGAGGCCCTGCTCGAATCGGGCAAGGTCGATATCGTGGCGGGCCCGGACGCTTACCGCAACCTTCCTAGTCTGCTCGCGGCCGTGTCGGACGGGCATCCGCAGATGGATGTGCTCCTCTCTCGCGAAGAGACCTACGGCGACATTTCTCCGGTGAGGATGGACCGCAACGGGGTGTCCGCTTTCATTTCTATCATGAGGGGCTGCAACAACGTCTGCTCATATTGCGTTGTGCCATACACGAGAGGGGCGGAGCGCAGCCGCGACTTCCGGACTATAGTCCGTGAGGCCTGCGAGTGCTGCCGTGCCGGATACAAGGAGATCACACTGTTGGGGCAGAATGTGGACTCATACCGCTTTGAGGATGTGGACTTTGCCAGGCTCTTGGCAATGGTCGCCGAGGCAGTGCCTGATATGCGTTTCCGTTTCTCCACGTCCAATCCGCAGGATATCTCGGACGATGTGCTCAAGGCCATGGCTTCGCACCGGAACATCTGCCACCACATACACCTTCCGGTGCAGTCCGGTTCGGACCGCATACTCGAGAAGATGCGCCGCCGCTACAGCCGGGAGTGGTACTTGTCCCGTGTGGACAGGATCCGCGAGATCCTCCCCGACTGCGCCATCTCCACTGATGTCATAGCCGGATTCTGCTCCGAGACGGAGGAGGACCACAAGGACACACTCAGCCTCTTCGAAAAAGTCGGATTCGACGCGGCCTATATGTTCTATTATTCTGAGCGGCCGGGGACCCTTGCCGCCAAGAAGTATCCTGATGATGTGGACCAGCCTACCAAGACCCGGCGTCTGGAGGAGATCATCGCCCTTCAGAACCGGCTGTCGCTTGAAAGCAACCGACGGGATGTGGGGAAAAAGTTCCGCGTGCTTGTGGAGGGGCCGTCCAAGAAGAATCCCGACGAGCTCTGCGGGCGCAACCAGCAGAACAAGATGTGCGTCTGGCCGGACAAGGCCCACAAGGCAGGCGACTTTGTGGATGTGGTGGTGAACGATTGCACCCAGGCCACCCTGCTCTGCTCTTTGGTATAGAGCAGCCCGTTGACCATGACCTCCAGGCTTGGCGAGGTCTCTCTATTGAAAAACTTTATAATAATACTTATGACTATGAAAATTAAAGATTTGTGCGAGAGCGAAAGGCCTCGCGAGAAGATGATGCATTTCGGGCCTGCGAGCCTGAGCGACGGAGAACTGATAGCCGTGCTCCTGCGGAGCGGAAGCCGGACGGAGAGCGCATTGGATCTCTCCCAACGCCTGCTGGCGATGTCCGGCGGCCATCTGACTGAACTTTTCAATATGCCCTTATCC
>CAKUYG010000007.1 GCA_934702165.1 uncultured Bacteroidales bacterium
TTCAAGGCCGCATTCTCCTTCTCTATTAAAGAGTATTTATCCTCCAACTCAAGTTTTATTGCATCCAACATTTTCTCTGACTCATCCATAGCGAGCAACAGTTTGTCTCTCTCCTTGGAAATTAGACTTCTCTTTCTGATGAAAAAGAGTGTGACACAGGACAATCCAACAATCAGAAGCAAAATCGCAAGAATGTACCTCTGACGCAGGATCGTTTTCTCATGTTGATAAAGACTGCCAACTTTATTGAAGTCGCGAGCATTATGCCAGACATCAGCCACCAATGCACTGTCCGGCCATCGTTGAATATAAGGCCCGATATCTTCAAGTTCTGTCATTATCGGGTTCCAATGGCAAGATGACAAAGCAATTATCACCAGCAGGAAAAACAGTCGCGAATCTATTCATGTCATAAATTATTTTTGAAAAGATCAATAAAGGAAACCGAACATCCAAAGCGGGATTCGTGCACCGGAACCGATTTCGGTGTCATCAACAGCAAAGTAACTATCCGTTTCGTCTTTGATTTGGTCGAAAGTCTTGCCCGCTCCCCCAACCTCGAAAAGGTATTTTCCGTCGGCTAAAAAATCCCCTTTCTTCGGATACTGAAGTGTATACCGGGATCCAACCTGATTTGCGAAGAACGTCTCACGGATTGTTCCTATGTCGCAGGAACCTCCCAATGCCTGCATCAAGTTACTATTGCCAACGTAGATCTTGTCCGGTTTGACCAGTTTCTTGTAACTTTTCAGTTCAGTCGTCAGCAGATTCAACACCCCGGCCCTGTCCAGAGCATAAAGGATTTTCAGACAGGAATCACGCGTGGTTCCCAAAGCCTGGCAAAGTTTGCTGATGTTCGGGACAAACGGTACGCTCTCCGCGATGATCATCAACAGTTTCTTTGACTTCTGCACTGTCTCGAATGTCACGTCCTCCACGGCCGGCAGGTCACTTTCTATGGTCTGGGCGACCGTCTCAGCAAGTCTGAGGTGAAAGTCTGCCCCGGATTCTCTGAAATATGGATACATTCCTCTTGATAGATAGTCAGAGAAGAATTTAAGTGGCTTGCATTGCGGCACAATCTCCAGGGCAATCTTCACATGACTGCGAAGCAGCTCCTCCAATGTATATGCCGGGAAAGAGGCTATTCCCTCATATTCAAGATACTCCCTAAATGACATATCGTTCAGACTGTACAATGTCTGCCTTCTTGAGAGATCCACCTTTGAATTGTCAATCCGCAACATGGACGAACCGGTGTAGACGATGTTGAGTTTCGGATAATTGTCATACAGGTTCTTAAGGACAGTCGTCCACTCCGGACACTTATGAATCTCATCCAGAAACAGATAATTCACTCCAATAGAGTACAGGTAGTCGGCGAGGTCGAAAATCGAATGCGCGGTAAACCACATGTTGTCCATGGAGACATATAAGGCATCATCCGGATCATAGAAGGTCTCAAGAATATGCTGAAGAATCAGGGTCGTCTTGCCCACGCCCTTCTCCCCCTTAATCCCTAACATGCGCACATCCCAGTTGATCTGGCTGTAAAGATATCTTTTAAAATCCAGCTTAGTCTCAGCAAGTTTCCTATGGTAAACCGTACGCAACGGCTGAAGGTCATTCTCGTTCATGGGCTTTTCTTCTTATAGAGGCAAAAATAGAAATTCACTTTTGCAAAAGCAAATTTAGGCGCAATTTTCACTTTTGCAAAAGTTGTTCCGGCAATAAACATTTCGGTACATGACCTTCCCTGTGACGCACCTGATATGTTTCCTATAATTGCAAAAATCTCATGGTAAAGTCAGAACTCAAATTTACGCAATGAAGCCAGCCGTTTCCCGACGCAACCAGATGGCGAAGAACCGGTCATATACGATGATTTTGCCGTTGAATTCATGCACGAAGTCGCGCTTCTGCAGGGCTTTGAGTGCGATGCCCACACTGCTGGCTGCCGGCAGGCTGTATTTGCGGATGAACTCCTGCGACATCACTGACGATACTCCCTTCTCCTTGGCGATTGCGGACAGAAGAGCTGCCTGATTGGTTGTGAGCGACTTGCAGTAATTGATGAAGGCGTCCTCCTGCTCGTTGATGATGTCCTCGACCACCGCGGCTATGACAGACTTGTCAATACTCGCACCATTCTCATATAGGCGGTTGAGTATGCTCTGGACATACCATGTCTGGCCATCGACCATGTCATAAAGATATCTGAAGTCTCCATCACCGATCTCAATCCCTTCCTGTTTCAGCCATTTATTCGCAAAAGTCTCGTATTCTCTAACATCTATGAGGGGAAGGCTCATTATCTGGGAACTCTGATAAAACGGACGCTTTGCGGACAGAAACATTTCGGACATAAGGTGCTGGCTGCTGCCGGCGAATATGAAATAGATGTTCGGCAGGAACTGAATGTAAGAGCGGAGAAGCGCCTCGGCACCTTTTTCGGGATATTCCGCAATCTGCTGAAATTCATCGATCGCGATATATATCCGTTTCCCAGACTGTTTTAGATATTCAAATATATGTTTCAGTGACTCTTCCTGCCTGTCGGGAGCAACTGTTATGGAGAAAGTCGGGATTCCGGTCAGTTCGTCGAATGAAACTGTGGGCCGGAAGTTGGAAAAGAATGACGTGATTTTTCTTAATGCAGCTTGGGAAAAGGTATCGACTTGCCCAACAGCCGTTTTTGCCATCAGCTGGATGAACTGGCTCATGTTCCTCGTCGCGTTTATGTCCATGTAGAAGCATCTCGTATCTGGCTCGTTTTTCCCAATCTGTTCAAAAGCATGATGGATGAGTCCTGTCTTTCCGACGCGTCGCGGAGATATGAGCGCGACATTGCGTTCATTTGCCAACGCTCTCATGAGCGTTACTGTCTCTTCTTTTCTGTCACAGAAATACTCCGCGCCCTTGTAGCCGTATATTACGAATGGGTTCTTCAGCTTTTCCATATCATGCGTTACATGTATTATGTTACATGTTTTATGTAATAGCCACAAAGATAAGGCGTAAATGTCAAAAAATCAATACATCATCAACAAAGGCCTCTGCCAAAAAGGCAGAAGCCCTTATTCGATATATCCTTTCCGTCAGAAGAGGGTAGGCTCCTCGAAGGTCTCGTCGTCATCCGGGAGATCCGGGAGGGCGTCGGTGCCGAGGTCTGAGACGTCCGGCATCTCGAGCTCTATCGGAGTATCCTGTCCGTCTTCTTCCTGCTTGGTGTCATCTTCTTTGACGAGCGGCTCTATGAAGCGGACAGACTTGACTTCACCTTTGGCGGCGCATTTCTTGCCCTTGGCAGCATAGCCTTTCTTGCCGATCCACTCTTCCGCATCGACATCTTCCGGCTGCTTGTCCTCCATCTTCCAGCTGATCTCGTACTGAGGATGAAGATCATCGCTCAGCTCGACCAGATATGACTTCGGGTTGTCGGAAATGAAGCTCAAAGGAGTATTGTCACTGACAACGAATGAGAACCTCTTGACATAGAAGCTCTTGCTCTCCCCGTCCCAGTACAGGGCGGTGAAAGTCTTGTCAGGGTCGAACTTCTCGATGCGGAGAAGGTCACCCTGGTAGCGGTTGACCAGCTCGTAGGAAGTCGTATAGAAAGTGCCGTTACGGAACACCGCGAGCACCTTGCTGTCAGCCTCGAACTTGCCGAGGTACAGGCCGTGGGCGTCATCGTTGAGTTTCTGGATGTCGGGATCGAACCAGATATCCTTTCCTTCTATGGTGCTGATGCCCTTGCTGCGGAGAGAGATTTTCTGTATGACGTTCTTGCTTACGAGGTTGCCTCGGGCGGTCTTGCTCTTGATGGCAAGGGTGGAGAAGTCGTATTCGAAACTGGTCTTCTTGAGCTTCGGACGCGGGCGCAGCTGCACGCGGACGGTCTCGGCCTCGCCGTTGTGGTTGGCGGAGAACCAGACTATCTGGGAGCCCGGCTCGCCGGTGGTGATGTCGTACTCCTTGTCGCGCGTCACGGATGTGACGGCGAATCGCTTGGCGTAGTAGATCGATGTCTTGCCCTCGCGGTAGATGACATTGTAGATGGTACGGTTGTCACCGCGGTTGAAGACGTTGACATACAGGAGGTCCTTGCCGAAGAAGGCTTTGTCCTCCACCTTGGTGATGCGGTATTTGCCGTCCTTGCTGATGACGATCACTTCGGAGAGGTCGGAACAGTCGCAGATGTATTCGCCCCCGTCGTCCTTCTTGAGACCGATGCCCACGAAGCCTTCCGCGAGGTTGGCCTGGAGACGGGCGTTGTTGTTGACCACCTTGGTGGCTGTGATGGTCTCGAACCCGGCGAGTTCGGTGCGGCGCGGGAAGTCCTTGCCGTATTTTTTCTTGAGGGCGGTGAACCAGTCGATGGTGTAGCGGTCGATGTGGTCGATGTTTTCCTGCACTGAGGCCATCTCCTCCTCGATGCTGCGGATCTTCTCGTCTATCACCTTGGTGTCGAACTTGGAGATCTTCCTGACCGGTTTCTCCACCAGACGCAGGATGTCCTCCATGAGGATCTCACGGCGCAGGAGTTCCTGATATTCTTTCATCTTGGCGAACACGTCCCCGATCTGGGTCTCCCAGTCCTTCTGGTCCTGCTCGAGGACCTTGTAGATGCGGTTCTCAAAGAATATCCTTTCAAGGGAGGTGTAGTGCCAGTCGTTCTCCAGTTCTCCCATCCTTATGCGGAGTTCCTGCAGTAGGATGTCCCGGGTGTGGAAAGTGCTGTATTCCAAGATGTCGTGGACTGTGAGGAACTGCGGCTTGTTGTCCTTGATGACGCAGGCGTTGGGGGCGATGTTGTACTCGCAGTCGGTGAAAGCATAGAGCGCGTCTATGGTCTTGTCCGGGGAGACGTCGTTCGGGAGGTGGATGACTATGTCCACCTTGTCGGTGGTCATGTCCTCGATCTTGCGGATCTTGATCTTGCCTTTGTCCTTCGCCTTGAGGATGGAGTCGATAAGGTCGCGGGTGTATTTGCCGTACGGGATCTCCGTGATGGCGATGGTGTTCTTGTCGATCTTCTCGATACGGGCGCGCACCTTGACGTTGCCCCCGCGCTTGCCCTGCATATACTTGCTGCAGTCGGCGAAACCGCCGGTAGGGAAGTCGGGGTACAACTCATACTCACGTCCTTCCAGAATCGCCACGGAAGCGTCCAGAAGTTCGTTGAAGTTGTGTGGGAGTATCTTGGAGGCGAGTCCGACCCCGATGCCCTCCGTGCCCTGGGCGAGCAGGAGAGGGAAGCGTACCGGAAGCTCGGTCGGCTCCTGGTTGCGCCCGTCGTAGGAGTTCATCCACCGGGTCACCTTCGGGTCGAACACTACTTCCTTGGCGAACTTGCTGAGCCTGGCCTCGATGTATCGGGGTGCGGCGTTGGAGTCGCCGGTGAGGATGTTACCCCAGTTTCCCTGGCAATCTACGGTGAATCCCTTCTGCCCCAACTGGACGAGTGCCCCGAGGATGGACTGGTCGCCGTGGGGATGGTACTGCATGGCCTGACCGACGATGTTGGCCACCTTGGTGTAGGCTCCGTCGTCCATCTTGTACATGGCGTGCAGCACGCGCCGCTGGACGGGCTTGAGCCCGTCGATGATATGTGGCACGGCACGGTGCAGAATCACATAGGAAGCGTAGTCAAGGTACCAGTCCTTGAACATCCCGGACAGTTTGAACTTGTGCGCGTCCCTTTCGAGCAGCCGGTCGTACCTGCCGCTCTCCGCCCCGTCGTCCTCCACCGGTGCGCCCTCTTCTTCGATGATTTCCTCTTCTGTCGTGATGTTCTCGTCTTCCATTGTGATTTACTCCTCGTATCCGAATTTTCTCAGTTCTTTTCTGTTCTCCCTCCAGTCGGGGTCAGTCTTGACATAGATGCTCAGGAATACCTTCTTCTGAAAGAAGTCCTCCATCTCGATGCGGGCCTGGGTCCCCGTCCTCTTGAGCGCGGTGCCTTTCTTGCCGATGATGATCCCTTTCTGGGACTCTCTCATGACGTAGATCACAGCGCTTATGTCGTAGCGCTCGGCTCCCTCCTTGAAACTCTCGATCTCCACCTCGCAGCTGTACGGGATCTCCTCCTTGTAGTTGAGCAGGATCTTCTCCCTTATGATCTCCGAGGCGAAGAAACGCAGGTTCTTGTCAGTGAACGCGTCCTTGTCAAACCATGGCGGGCATTCCGGCAGCCTTTCCTTGACAGCTTCAAGCACACTTTCGAGGTTGAACCTCTCCTGTGCCGAGACTGGGATCACAAGTGCTCCGGGCAGCTGCTTTTTCCAATAGTCCATCAGTTCCAGGACTTTCTCCTGAGAACTGAGGTCTATCTTGTTGAGCACCACGATGACAGGGCAGTCGATACGGCCGAGCTTCTCTATGTACTCAGCGTTTTTGTCGGCTGTCTCCACCGTGTCCGTGACATAGAGGATGATGTCGGCATCGCCCAAGGCCCCGTCCACAAACTTCATCATGTTCTCCTGAAGCCTGTAGCCGGGCTTGAGTATGCCAGGGGTGTCGGAGTAGACGATCTGCCAGTCCTCTCCGTTGACTATACCCATAATCCTATGCCGGGTGGTCTGCGCCTTGGCCGTCACGATGGAGAGCTTTTCCCCCACCAGGGCGTTCATCAGCGTCGACTTCCCGACATTAGGATTACCTATTATGTTTACGAATCCCGAGCGGTGAGCCATTATACGTAAGCTCCCATTTTCAGGATGTTGGCCTCACCTTCGGTGAGATACCTCCATTCGCCTTTCTTCAGGCCTTTCTTGGTGAGCCCTGCGAAGTATACGCGGTCGAGGGCTTTCACGGTGTAGCCGAGTGACTCGAATATGCGTCGTACGACCCTGTTCTTGCCTGAGTGGATCTCGATGCCGAGCTTACGCTTGTCGTTAGGGTCAATGTATTCGAGCTCGTCGGCCTTGACTTCGCCGTCCGAAAGGGTGACCCCGCTGAGGATCTTGTCATAGTCTTCCTGGGCAAGCTCCCTGTCGAGGGCGACCTGGTAGATCTTTTTCTTGTCGTAGGCAGGGTGGGTGAGCCTTTCGGCGATCTCCCCGTCGTTGGTGAGGAGGAGGACACCAGTGGTGTTCTTGTCCAGACGCCCTACAGGGTATACGCGGGCAGAGCAGCCCTTGATCAGGTCGATTACGGTCTTCTCTGCATGAGGGTCGCTGGCGGTGGTCACGAAGCCCTTAGGCTTGTTCATGATGATGTACACCTTCTCCTCGCCCTTGAGCCTCTCGCCGTTGAAGCGGATGTCGTCTGTCTGGATGTTGACTTTGGTGCCGAGTTCGGTGACCACTTCACCGTTGACTGTCACGACTCCCGCCTGTATGAGGGTGTCCGCCTCACGCCGTGAGCATACGCCGGAATTGGCGATGAACTTGTTGAGGCGTACGATATCCTTTACCGGAGAATCGAATGCTTCTGTGGCTTCGTTGCCGTTGACTATAGGCCGACGCTCCAGCATCCTGTTGATTCCCTCGCTTGTCTCCTTGTTGAAATGTGATACCGGCTTCGGCCCTTTCTTGCCGCCTTTCTTGGCTCCGAAAGGCTTCTTGCCGAAGCGGTCTGGCCCGCCGAAAGACGGCCTGCTTCCGGCCGGACGCGGTCTGCGGTCTCCGCCGAAAGACGGTCTTCCTCCTTCCTGGCGATTGTCACCGTATCCTCCGCGGTTCTCACCGAACTGGCGCGGTCTGCGGTCCCCGTATCCGCCACGGTTCTCGCCGTAGCTTCTTCTTTCTCCTGACGGGCGGTCCCCGTAGTTGCCACGGTTCTCACCGTATCCTCCGCGGTTCTCGCCATATTGGCGCGGCTTGCGGTCCCCGTATCCCCCTCTGTTCTCACCGAACTGACGTGGCCTGCGGTCTCCATAGCTGTCGCCGTAGCTTCTTCTTTCTCCTGACGTGCGGTCCCCGTAGTTGCCACGGTTCTCACCGTATCCTCCGCGGTTCTCGCCATACTGGCGCGGCTTGCGGTCGCCATAGCTGCCGCGGCCCTCATAATGTCCGCCACGGTTCTCACCGTAGCTTCTGTTCTCTCCGAACTGGCGCGGTCTGCGCTCACCGTAACTGCGCTGAGCCTCGCCTGCGTTCTCGCTGTGCTGCTGCTCACCGAAATTGAATTCGACCTTCTCGAAATTGGAGCGGTCCTGATTCTGTGCAACTGCTTTCCTTGGTCTAAGTTTCCGGCCTTCCTTTGTAAACTGGTCCATCACTACTTAAGATTAAAATAATAAGTTATTTTGCCCTCCTGCATCGCAGGCGCATCCGTGCTCATGTTGAAATGAGTCTGCATCGCTGCATTTCTTGCGGCTGCGTGGAGAGCTTTGTTCAAAACTGTGGTACCGTCGCCTCCCGGCACGGCTTTAACTACGTTGCCGTAGTTATCCACCCATATATCTACAACGACTGTGCCGCTTTCCTGCACATTGTATGCCGGCCGCGGTATGTTCCCTACCGTGTTGCGGCCGCGAAGGTGCGCGTTCGGTTTGCCGTCTGTCCTCCCTTTTCCCGTGTTGCCGCCGCTCTGCCCGGCCTTGTATTTGTCCGAGCTCCTGTCTGCGGCGTGGTCAGCGGTGAGGGTCGTGTCTTTCTTTGCCATCCCGGGGAATGAGGCCCTCGGGTCGAGCTCCGGTTCCTTGGGGGTGTCCGGGGTGTCCGTAGGCACGTCTCCGAAGTCGTCCTGTTTTGTCTCCGGGGTAAGGTTCTTCCTGTCCGAGACCTGCGGGGACTCGCTTTTCTGAACGAGGTTCACAGGCTGTGTCCTGTCCGGCTCCTGCGATCTCGGGGCAGAGCCCTTGTATTCCTGTACCGGCACTTCCAGATCATCCGAGAAATCGATGAGCATCGTCTTCTCTTCAGGTGGCGGATAGATGTATTTCAGGCCTGTGACTGAGACAAGCGTGAGCGCAGCCGCATGGACAACCACCGTCAGGCATACGCCTGTGAGGGTGGCGATGCGGCCATCACCTGGTCTGCTGTCTCTTTTGTCCTGCATTATTCCGCCTGGGTTGCCAATATCACTTTATAGTGGTTGCGCTTCGCTATGTTCATCACCTGCACTATTTCGCCTACGGGGACGCTTTCATCGGAGTATATGGCGAAGGTGGGGTCTTCTTCGTTCTGGAGTAGACCCACCAGCTCGTCCTCGACTTCCGTCAGGGGCACGGGGGTCTGGCTGCCGTTGACATGGAAAGTGTAGCGGTCGTCTCCCCAGTCCTTTATGGATACGCTCGCGGTGGCCTTTGCCCCTACCTGTCCGGTGCTCTTCGGGAGCAGAAGCTTGAGCGCGTTGGGGTTGACCAGCGTAGAGGTCACGAGGAAGAATATAAGCAGGAGGAACACGATGTCCGTCATGGAGGACATCGAGAAGTTCGGGTCCGCTTTTGTGATTCTTCTGAGTGCCATTACCTTGCCTCCCTGTTTGCGGCTGACGGATCCTCAAGGGCATCCATCAGCTGGATGGTGGCGTTCTCCATGTTGTACACCAGGCTTGACACCTTGGCGGAGAGGAAGTTGTATCCGAAGTAGGCCAGAATACCCACGATGAGTCCTCCGACTGTGGTGATCATGGCGGTGTAGATACCTCCCGAGAGCAGGGTGATGTCGATGTTGTTGCCGGCATTGGACATGTTGAAGAATGCCTGCACCATGCCGAGCACCGTGCCGAGGAATCCGATCATAGGCGCGCCTCCGGAGATGGTGGCGAGGTATGGCAGGCTTGCCTCAAGCTTGGCCACTTCCATGTTGCCGGTGTTCTCCACGGCTGACTGGATGTCTGCCATGGGCTTGCCGATGTGAGCGAGGCCGGTCTCTACCATCCTTGCCACGGGGGTGTCGTATTTGGTGCAGAGGGTCCTTGCGGATTTGATCTTGCCCTCATGGATGTAGTCACGGATGTCGTTCATGAAATCCTTGTCCAGTTTGCCCGCCTGGCGTATCTGCCACCATTTCTTTCCGAATATGTAGATCGCAATGATGGAGAGGGCGAGCAGCACCCACATGAGCGGACCGCCTTTGGCGGCCATCTCGATAAGAGAGTAAGACATCTCCTGCGGTGCAGGGACCGCTTCCGCGATGTCTGTCTGGAGCAAATTAAAAAGCATACGTATCTGAATTTAATACAAATATAAGCCAATTTTTCGGATTAACGATGATAATCGATGCTTGACAGGAAGAGGGCGTGTCCGGGGGCGCTCTGTCCGGCGGATGATCTTCTGCTGCACTTCTCCCGGCACGGGTCGGGGTTGAGAATCAGCGAGGCGAAGTCCTGCACACTCCTTTTCCCCCGGCCGACTTCGAGCAGCGTGCCGACGATGGCCCTGACCATGTTGCGCAGGAAGCGGTCCGCGCTGATGCGGAACTGCCAATACATGCCATCGGCGCCCTTCTCTATCCCGAAGGCGGAGACGGTGGGGGTGTAGGGCCTCCAGAAGGCCTCTTTCACCGTGCAGATTGAGGTCTTAACGTCGGTCCCGCTCTTTTCGAAACAGCTGAAGTCGTGCGTGCCGACAAGGAGGGCGGCGGCGCTGTTCATCCTGTCGAAATCCACATCCGGAAAAGTGTACAGGCAGGAGAACCTCTCCACGAAAGGATCTTTGCAGCGGTGCAGAAAATAGGTGTATTCTCTCTTCGCGGCATCGAACCTGGCGTGGAATGCCCCGTCTTCGGGACTGATTGAGAGTACGGCTATTCCGTCCGGCAGGATGGCATTCAATTTGCAGACCAGATGCCTTGCGTCAAGCCCCTGGGGAGCATCGAAGTGGGCTATGTATCCTGCCGCGTTCACCCCGGTATCCGTGCGCCCCGCGCCGGTGACGGCTGTCTCCTGCCGGAGCAGTGTCTTCAGTGCGGCTTCCAGTGCGCCCTGGACGCTAGGGTCGGATGGTTGGATCTGCCAGCCGCAGAAGGCTTCGCCGCAATAGGAAAGCATGATGGAATAACGCATAACGAGTGCAAAAATAGATAAATAATATGGAAAGTGTGAATATCAGGGAGCTCAACGACCGCATCCAGAGGGAAAGCGGGTTCGTCGATATGCTTTCCCTGGAGATGGGCAAGGTGATAGTGGGGCAGAAGCATCTTGTGGAAAATCTTCTTATCGCTCTGCTTGCTGACGGGCATATACTCCTCGAGGGCGTTCCGGGCCTTGCCAAGACACTGGCGATCAGTACGCTAGCAAAGGCTGTGGATGCCAAGTTCAACCGTATTCAGTTCACTCCGGACCTGTTGCCTGCCGATGTGACCGGTACACTGATATATTCCCAGAAGGAAGAGGCTTTCGAGGTGCACAAGGGCCCGATCTTCGCGAACTTCGTGCTCGCGGACGAGATCAACAGGGCTCCGGCCAAGGTGCAGGCCGCCCTGCTTGAGGCCATGCAGGAGCGTCAGGTCACCATCGGCGATCAGACTTATCCGCTTCCGGAGCCGTTCCTGGTGATGGCGACCCAGAACCCTATCGAGCAGGAGGGCACGTACCCTCTGCCGGAAGCGCAGGTGGACCGTTTCATGCTCAAGGTCGTGGTCGATTACCCTAGCCGCGACGAGGAGAGGCTCATCGTGAGGATGAACAACAGCGGGGAGTTTCCACAGCCTTCCAAGGTTGTCGGCCCGCAGGACATCATCCGTGCGAGGGAGGTAGTGCGGGAGGTGTATATGGACGAGAAGATAGAGAGATATATTGTGGACATCGTCTATGCCACGCGCCGTCCCGAGGATTACGGACTCAGCCAGCTCAAGGGGCTGATCTCCTACGGGGCTTCCCCGCGAGCCAGCATCAGCCTGTCCATGGCGTCCAAGGCTTATGCGTTCATCAAGAGACGCGGATATGTGATTCCGGAGGACGTGCGTGCCGTATGTCCTGAAGTGCTCCGCCACAGGATAGGGCTCACTTATGAGGCCGAGGCCGAAAATGTCGTGCCGGAGCAGATTATCGAGCAGATCATCAATGCCGTCATTGTCCCATAGCACGACTTCGGACCTGCTCAGGAAGGTGCGGAAGATAGAGATCCGGACCAAGGCCCTGTCCCACCAGATTTTCGCGGGCGAATACCATTCGGCCTTCAAGGGCCGCGGCATGGCGTTCAGCGAAGTCCGTGAGTACCAGTGGGGGGACGATGTCCGCTCGATGGACTGGAATGTCACGGCCCGTCTGCGTGCTCCTTATGTCAAGGTGTTCGAGGAGGAGCGTGAGCTGACGGTCGTGCTGCTTGTGGATGTCAGCCGCTCCGGACTTTTCGGGACAGCTGTGCAGACCAAGCGCGACATGATAGCGGAGATCGCGGCGGTACTGACGTACAGCGCACTCCTCAACAACGACAAGGTCGGGGTGCTGTTCTTCTCCGACAAGGTGGAGAAGTTCATCCCGCCGCGTAAAGGGCGCACCCATCTGCTCCGTGTGATACGGGAGATGCTCGAACTTCAGCCGTCTTCGGACGGGACGGACATCACCGGGGCGCTGCGCTATCTGACTAACGCGCTGAAGAAGAAGTGCACGGCTTTCCTGCTCAGCGACCTGCTGGATGTGGACGGGAACGCAGCGCCACGGTATGAGGAAGGGCTGAAAGTCGTGGCCGGAAGACACGACCTGAGTGTCATCAAGGTGCATGATCCGAGGGAACGGACGATCCCGGCCATGGGGCTTGTGCACATAAAGGACAGCGAGACCGGCAGGGCAGCCTGGGTCAACACGGACAGCCGCAAGGTCCGGGAGGCCTATTCATCATGGTTCTCCTCCCTTGCGCAGAAGGAGAGCGCCCTGTTCAACAAATATGGTATTGACAATGTAGATATCGCCACGGACTCCGACTATGTCAAGGGGCTCATGGCTTTGTTTTCACGCAGATGAGGTTGTTGACTCTGATATTGGCCGCGATGCTGGATGTGGTGCCCTCCGGACAGGCTTATCTTAAGCCGTTGACTCCGAGGGACTCAGTCCTTGTCGCCGACCAGCTTGAATACGGGTTCCGGCTTGACTCCCTCAAGCCGGGGACTTCGCTTGCCCTGCAGGATTTCAGCCGGGCATCGAACGATACGCTCACCCTGGTCCGCAATTGGAAGCTCGACACTTTGGGTAGGTCTTCTTCCGGGATGCAGGTTCAGGGAAGCATCATCATAGCTCCGTTTGAAGAGGGAGAATATACGCTCCCGCAGATCGCGGTGCAGCGCATTGACGCCGCAGGCAAGGTGGACACACTTTTGTTTGAAGCCCCTTCTCTGGAGGTCATGGCAATGCCGGTGGACACCGCCTCGTTTGTACCGCATGATATAAAGGGGCAGATGGGGTATCCGCTGACTTTCAAAGAGATAGCCCCGTGGCTTGCCGCTTTCTGGCTTGTTGCCACCCTGGTGATCCTCGTGGTCAGCCTTATCAACATAAGGCGCAGGCGCTCCGCTCCGGAACCGGCTCACAGTGACGATCCGCCGCATATAGTGGCCCTGCGCCGCCTTGACAAGTTCAGGGGCAACGCTTTCTGGGCGCCGGAGAAGCAGAAGACTTTCTACTCCGGGATCACGGATGCCCTCAAGGACTATATAGAGGAGAGGTTCAGTGTGGATGCTCCGGAGATGACCACCTCCGAACTGTTCTGCGCATTGAAAAAAGAGAAGGACATCACCCCTGAACTGTATTCGGAGCTGCAGCAGCTTTTCGAGAGGGCGGATTTCGTCAAGTTCGCCAAAATGACGGCGAGTGACGAGCAGAATGCCGCAGCGTTGCCTGTGGCCGTGCGTTTCGTCACATCGACATACCGTACGGAGCCGGAGGAGGGGCGCAAAGAGGATGTACTTTGAGTATCCTTATCTCCTTTGGCTGCTGGTCCTGCCGATTCTTCTCCTGGCCTGGTATCTGTACAAAGAGATCAAAGAGCGCAGACCTCATCTGAGGGTATCCTCGGCACAGCCGTGGATGAACGGCGGCCGCAGTGTGCTTTCGCTGGTCAGACATCTGCCTTTCGCTCTGAGGATTGCGGCCCTTTCGCTGATCATTGTGGCCATGGCGCGTCCGCGTTCTTCGACTGAAGTCGAGAAGCGGGACACGGAAGGGATCGACATAGTCCTCGCGATGGACGTGTCCACCAGCATGCTCGCACGGGACTTCACCCCCGACAGGCTTTCCGCGGCCAAGGACATAGCCATAGAGTTCATATCCCAGAGGCCCTCCGACAGGATGGGCATCGTGGTGTTTGCCGGAGAGAGCTATACTCAGTGCCCTCTGACCACGGACAGGGCAACCCTCATCAACCTGATGAAGGAAGTCCAGACGGACCTGATAGAGGACGGTACGGCCATCGGCAACGGACTTGCCACGGCTGTGGCAAGGATGATGGACTCCGATGCTCCGAGCCGTGTGGTGATACTGCTTACCGACGGTGTCAACAACAGGGGGGAAATCGCCCCGATGACTGCGGCCGAAATAGCCAAGACATACGGCATACGTGTCTATACGATAGGTGTCGGAGCCAACGGTACGGCCCCTTATCCGGTGATGACCCCGTGGGGAGTGGAGGTGCGCAACATGGAGGTTGAAATAGATGAAGATCTGCTCAAACAGGTCGCACAGGCTACGGGAGGCCGCTATTTCCGGGCCACCGACAACACGAAGCTTGCCGAAATCTATTCCGAAATCAACAAGATGGAGACGGCGCGCACCACTGTGGACAGTTTCCCAGTCTACAAGGAACTTTTCGGAGGCTATGCCGTCGCAGCCCTTGTGTGCCTGATCCTTGAATTGCTTATAGGACTAATGTTGAGGAGGTTGCCGTAATGCTGTATTTTGCTCAACCTATATATCTCTGGCTGCTTCTGCTCGTACCGGTATTCCCTTTGGGTTATGCTGCTCTGAGGTTTTTCAGGCGCCGCAGGCTGCGCGCATTCGGGCAGGAGGATCTTGTCAGGGAGCTGATGCCGTCGTGGTCGTCGTCCAAGGGGTGGTGGCGCACGGTGCTCTTCTCTATCGCTTTCGCCTGCTTCAGCATAGGGCTTTCGCGTCCGCTTCTAGGCGCCAAGCTTGTGGAGAGGGAGACCAAGGGCGCCGAAATCGTGATATGTCTGGACGTGTCCAACTCCATGTTGGCGCAGGATTATTCGCCCGACAGGCTTTCGCGTGCCAAACTGGCCATCTCCAAGCTTGTGGACCGTCTGCAGGGCGACAGGATAGGGCTGGTGATATTTGCCGGGACGTCTTTCGTGCAGCTGCCTGTCACCACTGACTATGTGTCGGCAAAGATGTTCCTGGGCTCCATAGACACGCATTCTGTGCCGGTGCAGGGAACCGCCATAGGGGATGCCATACGTACGGCCGCCAAGAGTTTCAGCGCCCAGAGCGAGAGAAGCCGGGCCATCATCGTGATCACCGACGGAGAAAACCATGAGGATGATGCTGTGGCTGCTGCCCGCGAGGCCAACGAGACGGGGATAAAGGTTTACACCATAGGTGTCGGTACTCCGGACGGACAGCCTCTAAAAATCGACGGCGAACTCCTCAAGGACAAGGACGGCCAGATCGTCGTGTCGAAGCTCGACGAACAGGAGCTCAAGAAGATCGCATCCGCCGGCGGCGGGGCGTATGTGCGTGCCGGCAACGAGGAATTCGGTCTGAATCCGATAATTGACGATATCAACAAGCTGGAGGACGAGAGGTTCAACTCCGTTGTGTTCGAGGAGTATGACGAGCAGTACATGTACTTCTTCGGTGCGGCGCTGCTGTTCTTCGTGCTGGAGATGATGATAGGGGAGAGAAAGGCTAAAAGGAGATTGTTCTGATGACTGGACGAATGAAGAAGTTTTTCATGGTGCTTTCCTTACTGTCTATCGCCCTGGTGGCGGCGGGACAGGAGGACAGGCATGATGTCAGGGCCGGCAACCGCAAGTTCCGCAAAGGGGAGTTCAAACAGGCCGAGATAGATTACCGCAAGGCTGTCCTCAAGGATTCCACTTCCATGAAGGCGCAGTACAATCTGGCCTCGTCCCTGTATCGGCAGGAAGACTATGACGGGGCAGGGAAGGCTCTGGCGTCAATCGCTGCGGAGGGCGCACCGGCGAGCGTCCATTTCAACGCCGGAGACGTGGCCTTGAAGAAAAAGGACTACGCTGCCGCAGTGAAGTCTTTCAGGGAGGCCCTTCTGCTTGACCCGGATGATCTGGATGCCAAGGAGAATTATATCTATGCCAAGAAGATGCTCCAGAACCAGCAGGACCGGCAAGGCGGGGGCGGTGACCAGAACCAGAACAAAGATCAGAACCAGGACGACAACCAGGATCGTGATCAGGACAACAATCAGGACAATAAGGAAAAACAGGAACAGCCCGGGCAGGACAAGCAGGACAACGGGGGACAGCAGCCTCAGGACGGAATCTCGCCCCAGCAGGCCCAGCAGATGCTGAAGGCAGTGCAGGCCAAAGAGGACGAGACTCGGAGCAAGGTGGAGAAAGAGAAGGCAGCCCTGTTGCAGTCAAGACAAAAGGAGAAGAATTGGTGATGATGAGAAATTTGATTTCAGCGATAGCGGTGATGGTGTCGGCGGCTCTGGCCGCCGCCCAGCCGACAATCAATGTGCAGGCTCCGAATATAGTCGGGGTCAACGAGCAGTTCAAAGTGTCTTTTGTGATTTCCGGGGAGGACGCGCCTTCGGATTTCGAATGGAGCGCAGGTGAGGACTTCCAGCTCGTATGGGGGCCGCAGAAAGGGCGTTCCTCCTCTGTTTCAATCGTGAACGGACACAGAAGCAAGACCTCCCAGACCACATACACATACATTCTGATGCCGAAGAAAACCGGGCATTTCCGGCTCCAGGCGGCACAGGTGAAGGTCAAGGGCAAGAGTTACAGCTCCAATATGCCGGAGGTTGAGGTCGTCTCTGACGGTGCCAAGTCCCAGAGCGGAAGTTCCTCTTCAGGCGGGCAGTCGGGGAGTCAGGCGCAGTCCCAAAGCTCCGTGAGTCCGGATGACCTGTTCCTCAGGCTCACGCTAAGCAAGCGCAGGCTTATGGTGGGGGAGAGCGTGACTGCGACTCTCAAGCTTTACCAGAGGGTCAACATAAGCGGCTTCGAGAATGCCAAGTTTCCTGATTTCAACGGGTTCTGGAGCCAGGAGGTCCAGGCGCCGTCCAACATAGAGTTCAGCAGGGAAAGCCTTGACGACAAGATCTACAACTCTGCCGTGCTCCGCAGCTGGACTTTGATTCCGCAGAAGGCGGGGGAAATAAAGATCTCCCCTGCGGAGCTTGTCTGTCTTGTCAACGTGAGGGCGCAGCGGCAGTCTACGGGGAGCATCTTCGATGATTTCTTCATGGATGATTATCAGACGATCCGCAAGAGGGTGACGACCGACCCGCTGACCGTGACGGTCAGCGCGCTCCCGGCGGGAGCGCCCGCCACCTTCGGCGGCGGGGTCGGTCAGTTCACCATCTCCGCATCCCTCTCCCGAGATTCTCTCAAGACCCACGATGCCGCATCTCTTGTCCTCACTGTCAAGGGCAAAGGCAATGTCGCACTTCTGGAAGCTCCGAAAGTAAGTTTTCCTCCGGATTTCGAAGTCTATGACGTCAAGACGTCCGATGTGCAGGGAGGAAAGCAGTTCGAGTACCCGTTCATACCGCGCAGCTATGGTGACTTCACCATACCGCCTGTGGAATACAGTTACTACGACATGTCATCAGGAAGATATGTGACCCTCAAGACACAGGCCCTGCCGGTCAAGGTCGCAAAGGGCAATGCACAGACATCTTCCGGAGAGTCTTCCGGCCAGATCGTGAGGGCTCCTTCCGGAAAGGATGTCCGCAATATCGGGAGTGACATACGCTTTATCTCCACCCGCCGCCCGTCATTCCGTCAGGCGGGGACTTTCTTTGTCGGCTCGCCGACATTCTTCATGGTTCTCGCTCTGCTTGCCGCAGGAGCTGCAGCAGCGTATTTCCTGCTCCGCCGCTCCGCCGCTCTGAAGGCCGATGTGGCCGGAACCAAGAACCGCGCGGCCAACAAGATGGCGCGCAAACGCCTGGCGCTGAGTGAAGAATTCCTGAAGAAGAACCTCCACACGGCTTTCTACGAGGAGCTGCACAAAGCCCTCTTCGGCTACGTGTCCGACAAACTTAATATGGACATCTCCGACATGAGCAAGGAGAACATCTCTGCAAAGCTGGTCGAGAACGGAGTGCCTGAAGCGCTTGCCGCCGATTATGTTTCTCTGCTTGATGCCTGCGAGTATGCCCGCTATGCCCCTGCCGACCAGGTCCGGGAGGTCCAGGCGCAATACGACAAGGCTGTAAGGGTGATATCAGAAATAGATGGATGTATGAACCGTCACAAGCATAAGGGCCGCAGCGCTGCAGGCGCGGCGGTCATCGCTGCACTTCTTGCCATTCTGCCGGCCGGATCTGCCCTCGCTGTACCGGACAAGGCTGTCGCGGACTCATTGTGGGCTGCAGGAACCGAGGCTTATGGCAGGGAGGACTGGACCGGTGCTGAAGAGGCCTGGGGCAAAATCCTGGACATGGGCCAGGAGGCACCTGAACTTTATTTCAATCTCGGCAATGCCTGCTATAGGGAGGATGATCTTGCCCATGCCATACTCAACTATGAGAGGGCTCTCCGCCTTGACCCTTCGTATGCCGATGCGCGCTTCAACCTTGAGTTCGTCCGCTCGTCTCTCCAGGACAAGATGGAAAGTGTTCCGGAGTTCTTCTTGAGCGTGTGGGTGAAGAATCTCAGCCGGCTGTTGCCTTCTGACGTATGGGCATGGGCGGGTATCATTTTCTTTGCCTTGACTCTCGCTCTCGTTCTTCTCTTCCTGCTCGGGAGAAGCCCGGCTGTCCGTAGGACAGGGTTCAGCGCCGGCATAGTGTCGCTTCTTCTGTGCATACTCAGCATCAGCATGGCTGCCGGTCAGCGTGCTGACTATTTCCGGGAAGACGGAGCCATAGTGGTGAGTGCCGTGAGCCCGGTCAAGAGTTCACCGTCCTCGGATTCCTCCAAGGATCTGTTCATCCTTCACGAGGGTACCAAGGTCAAGGTTCTTGACTCTGTCGGAGACTGGCGCAATATCGAGCTGCCGGATGGGCGTCAGGGCTGGATAGCCGCTTCAGACGTGGAGTTGATCTGAAGCGGCGCCGAAGCCTTGCTGTTGGCCCTGTAGTGCGGAGCGTAGAGGGATTCGATCTCCACTGACGGAGTCTGGAAAGTGCCTTCCTGCGTCACGAAGAACTCTTCAGTGATACTGGTCTTCTCTTCCGGGTAACTGTCGAACCAGTATTCCGTCTTGTCTGCGAGTACGCTGCGGTAGCCCTGCGGGGTGAAGTTGACCCATCCCGCGATACTGAGAGGCCGTGCCGCCCATCCGTAGTTGCCGGATCTCTGCTCCACGGGCCTTAGCGCTGCGCACCTCGGGGCCGTCAGTTTGACGAAGCTGCGGTTTTCTTCGTTCCATATATTATAGGTGACGCTGATTTTGTCCCCGATATGCAGGATCTCACCTTCCTTGAGCAGTTTGCCGTCACGTCTGTATTCTCTGTTGACGGTGAAGCCGTTGCCTGTGGCCTTCACTTTGGCGAAAGGCCTGCTTACACTAGTGCTCAGGGCCAGCACCTTGGTCTGAAGGGTCTTTTCACCGCCGTTGAGTACTGAAGCGAGCGCCTCGATATAGGCCGGGTCGCTTTCCCATTGCTGAGTCTCTTTCTGCACCATGATCCATAGTCTGATGCCCTCGGCTATGCTGTCTTGTCCGCACTCCGCGAGCAGGTCACATAGCATGGAATGGGCGTAGAGTTCGCTTTCGAGCAGACCCCGCCACGGCATCACGGCATTAGGATAATACATCCCTCCGCTCTTGTGAGGCTGGGCGTATTCGGATAGTGAAAGCAGGTCTTTCTCAAGGGATTTGCGCAGCCTGGCGGAAGTGAAAACCTTGATTCCGAAGAAATCAGCGAGCTCCTCACCGCCGTTTTTGTCAAGCAGGGCCTTGAGAGTTTTCATCCTGCGTGCCTTTGGCAGTATCAGCCCGTTAAGTCCGCGTTCCCCCGAAGGGACAAGATAGTCTTTGGCCTCTTTCCGGAAATCCTTTAGGTCGTTGGCTCCTTCCGCATCCGGCTTCACAGCCGGGAACATGGACCTTATATACAGGTACTGTTCCAGGCTGAGTCCTCCGCACCACAGCGGTCTGGAACTGTCTGTGAGGAACGATCTGTCGAGGAACCTGACTGCCTCAGGCAGGGCCTGCCTCAACTCTTCCGGGCATCCGTCTCCCATTTTGGCGAGCCTTTCAAGCATGGTCGCCGTGACAACGGGAGATGAGCTCATCCCCTTGAACCAGCCGAAACCTCCATCGGGGTTGCGTGTCTCGAGGATCTTGCCGACGATTTTTTTCCTGACACTGTCCTCTATGCGGATCCCGCCCGGGATCTTTGTCAGCAGCCAGTCGGCATACAGCGATTCACTTAGGCTCAGGACATCATCGTATGATGGAACGATAAGTGTCGGGACGGCGTCCCAGAGCATCTGGAGTATGCTGATTTCTCTTGCGGAAGTGGCTGAACCATCGGTGTTTACAAACTGAGATCGCAGTGATTTTATGAGCGAGTCCCTGTCCGCTCCGGCTTTCAGGAGTGCAGAGTGTGTCTCGGTGATCGTCTGCACTGCCGGGTATACCGGGGTGCTGACGAACACGGCGTCCGCTCCGGCTTCTTCAGCATCGGGGGTGAAGCTTGCGAGCAGCCCGAGGTCGTTCAGGCCAGGGACAGCGACCTCACAGCTGAAGCTGGCACTGCCACCGGCAGGAACTTCCAATTGTCCGTTTTTCGAAGTTATCACCTTACCGTTCCGGTAATCCTTGCCGTCAAAGAGCTTGATTGAGATCTTCCCCTTGACACAAGAGTCGCTGCTGTTGGAGACGTTCACCCTGGCCACATAGCGGTCTCCGTCGTACAGGAAGAGCGGCTCCACCAGGGAGACCTTTACCGGGATGGTCACCGTCATCTCGGTTCGCAGCACGTTGTTGTGCATCTGCCTGTCGTGGGCGAAAAGCTGGACGCAGTATGTCGAGAGCTTGTCGGAGTTGCGGAAGCTGAACTCGATCTTTCCGTCTTTGTCGGAGCGGAGGAAAGGTTCCCATGCCACGGTGCCGGCGAAATCCTCACGCACTGGGAGAGTCTCTTCATCCGCTGAAACCTCCTCTTCCGCAAGGTCATCGGCTGCATTGGCGCTCATGGCCTTGGCCATCATGGGAGCTGCTGCCATCTCGTAGTTCATTGACACGCCTCTTCTTCCGTATCCGCGCACCATATACCCGAAGCTGTCGCCATAGCTGCCTGGGGTGGTCCGGAAAGTGACGCCATGATTATACCGGACGTCCGCTCTGACAGGATTCCATCTGTTTGCACGCAGCGTCTCTGTGGCTTCGTCGAAGATGGTGGCCGCGCACTCCACTCCCGGCAAGGTGGTGATCTCAAATGTGTACTCAGTACCAGGGGCTGTGGTGTCAAGGAAACGGCTGAAGCTCAGAGGGAAACTGTGCTCCTGCCTTTCCTGCCTGATGTTCCTGCTATAACTGTAGCTGGTCTTGTCCTTGAACCATAGCACCTTGATGCTGACTTCAGAAGGGTACTCGTCACGTCGTGTGAAGTGGATTGTCTTCAGAGAACCCTCCTCTCCTTTGATTCCGTCAAGCTTTACTGCCTGTCTGTCGAGAAGTGTGCGGCCGTTGCCATACAGCTCCGCTATAGCCCAGACCGGGCCGCAGGAGGCGCCGATCTGCAGATCAAGAGAATCCGTAGACGGCTCCTTGAAGAAGCTGGTGATCTCATCATGGAGAGCATTATCGGAGTCAGGGACATAGAGGATTACGGTATGGTCGAGGTCCTCGACTTCTTTGCCGTTGTCCGAGACTGCGCTGCAGCGTGTGTCGAGGAGGTAGAGGCCTGGTTCGTCCAGTTTCACATCGACTGCCTGCCCGGCCAGTACGGGCCCGGATGATACGGTCTTGCCGTCACGTGTCAGCGTATAGCTGCATTCCAATGACGGATGGGTGATTTCTCCATCCTTGCCGTCACATTTGATGCTGAAACTGAGCTTGTCCGTACTTATGATGCTGCCGTCCATTTCCTGGCCCTTGATGGTGAAGTTTCCCTTGGATATCCCGTTTATGCTTGCAGTGGCATCGAGGTAAGATCTCACGGTGAGGCTGCGGGTGAATTCAAGGGTCTCGCCCGTGGTATCGCTGATCTTGACGGTAATGGCGTAGTCTGACCAGCCCCCGGCATCGGCCCTGAATTTTATCTCGAACCTCCCGTCCGGGTCAGTGGCAAGCGTGCCTTTTTCGGCAGTGGAGCCGTAGCGGCTTATGCTGTAGCCGGCCTTGACTTTCCCGAGCTTGTGGCCGGAATAGGCTTTGATGCTGCCTTTTATGCTGACCCCGTCTCCCGGCAGATAGAACCTCTCGTCCTTGTCCCAGCTGAGGGTGAAACTCGGTGTCACGAATTCGTCCACCAGTATGGATGTGCTGCACAGGTGCTTGGTGCCTTGGAGTATGGATATGGAATATAGTCCGCCCCGGGTCCTCTTTTCAAGGATGAATTCCCCGGCGGCGCTGCCGTATTCTCCGGTCACAAGGCTCTGTCGGCTGATTTCCTTGCCTTCGGCATCTTCGAGTACTGCTGTCAGCTGCATCCCGGCATCGGCGGCTTTGTATTCGTATGTCCCGTTGTACAGGATGGTCTTGAACTGCACCGTCTCATCCGGCCTGAAAGCTGAGCGGTCAGTGAGAATCATGCAGTGCGTTTCCTCTTCATGGATTTCGTCTTCGTCATCGAAGTCGCTGTCGAAGATGCTCTCAGCGGTTATCCTGTGCTTGTCGCTTTTGTGCAGGAAGCCGTCGCTGTCCCTGTAACTTGCCTGCACGCTATATCCGATTCTTTTGTCGCCGATCTTATCTGAAAGCGCATTGGGAATGGCGGTAAATCCGTCCTGGCTTATTTCGGCGAGGCCGATGGACCGGTCATTCCAAAGGAGAGAGAGTGTGTAGCGGTCCAGCGGCTTTCCGCTCATGTAGTCCGCCACATAGACTCCGAGCCCGTCCGAATTGCTGCGGCTGGCGATGGACAGGGTATATTTGGTGAAGTCACCATTGTAACTTGTTTTGCCTGAGTAGCAGTTGATCTCATAATCTCCATCATCCATCTTCGGGAGTGCTACCCGGACCGTGTCGGGAATATGGAAACTCTGCACAGGATTGTCTATACGGGTCTTGAATACTGTCCTCTTGCCGCTGCTGATCTTCAGTGTCGCGCTGCTCAGGTTGCTGAGCGTGATTATGGCTTCTCCATCCTCTATTGACGAACTTATTTCTTTGGCTGTCAGATTTTTCATGATGATGTCCGGCCAAAGGCAGCAGCTGGCGAGCAGCTTGTCCGTACCATCCAGAGTGGAGGCTTTTCTGCCTGTTTCCCGGCAGTCGTCATACAGCCGGCGGAAATCTTCAGATTTGCCCGTGCCCTCGTCTTCCATCTTTCTGAATCGCCTGTAGAGCAGCCAGCTTTCCGCCATGACTCCCACGGCATCGCCGTCGTGCTCTGATGCCAATCCTCCCATCTGCTCTTCTTCTTCTCTTGATTCCAGTTCCGTATAGCGCACAAGAGCACCGAGCGGATATGTCCCGCCGTATGTCTGATGCATGAGCGCCGAGACTGCCGAGTTGTCCACATCCTGTGCAAAAAGACGCCAAAGCGCATAGTCATAGTCGCTGGAGAGAAGCTGCGGAAGCACACTCCCGTACGGGTATTGGGAGATGCGGTAATCATTGGTCCAAAACTCCGGGTTTGAGGAAGATTTGAGCTTGGACTCGTTCGCCCTTATGTATGAAATGAGGCTGTCTGCATACATGTGGCGGCCATCATATATTATTGCCACCGGTTCTCCGAAACTGTCGAGGTCACGGCCCATCTGCTCCGTGAGTCCTTCACGCAATTTCCAGTTGCTCTGCGCGCGTACTTGCACGTATTTTTTGCAGGCATCGTAGTAGTCCCAGGTGAGGTGTTCCGCCTCCGCCTGTCTTTTGATCTTTTCGAGGATTTCTGCCTGTTTCTGGGGCCGGTCGGCGCTGGCGGCGATCCGGTATTCGGCCCATAAAGAAGTGAGCCTGTGGCCGTCCACGTCTTTGGCTCCGGTGGTCATGATTGTTGTCATAGCAAGTAAGAGGGTGTAAATTATGTGTTTCATTTCGTTCCTTTTTCCAGATGATAGATGCATTCGGAGACCACAAAGTTGCTTCCGCCCACGTAGACCAGGCTTCCCGGGATCTCTCCGGCATCGTGCAGCGCCTCCTCGACACCTTCCGCCACGCTGCTGAATGTCTTCCTGTCAAGCCCTTCCGTCATGCGGTACAGTTCATCCACGGGGAGTGAACGGCTGATTGCCGGGGCGACGAGATAATACTTGGCCTTTCCCGGCATCAAAGGGCGTATCGCGCGGATGTCCTTGTCGGCCATTATCCCGTATACTATGAAGAGAGGCCTGCCGCTGTCTTCGAGACGTCTGAAGTTGATACGCAGCGCATCAGGGTTGTGCCCGATGTCGCAGATGGTCTCGGGACTGTCCAGAAGCTTCTCCCAGCGTCCGCGGAATCCGGTGATGTGTCCGCTTCTGGCGATGGCGTCTCTGTCGGCCTCGACCCCGAGTATCTCAAGGGCCGCGAGGACGGTATGCAGGTTCTGTTCCTGATATGGGCCGTGCAGATCAAGTACGAAGTCTTTTTCCGGAAAGTCATCAGCGAAGAAGAGCGGGCAGTGCACCTCTGCGGCTTTAGCCTCGAACACCGGGGCTGTCTCCGGGTCTCTGGAGGCGACAAGGGCGGGAACTCCGCTCTTGAAGATCCCTGCTTTCTCGACGGCAATCTTGGCGCGTGTGTCCCCGAGCATGGCGCAGTGGTCAAGGCCTATGCTGGTGATGATGCTGAGCTCCGGGATGATTATGTTGGTGCTGTCCAGCCTGCCGCCGAGGCCTGTCTCTATCACCGCGATGTCCACCTCTTCGTGGGCGAACCAGCTGAAAGCCATCCCGGTCGTGATTTCGAAAAACGACAGACCGTCCACTGGTGCGCTCTGGAGGAAATTCCACACGTATTGTTCGCTCACCATTGACCAGGTACCGTCCTTTATGATTTTCATCCTCTCCCTGAAATCGATCAGGTGCGGAGAGGTGTAAAGCCCTACCTTGAGGCCGCTTGCGGACAGAGCGGCTGCGAGCATGGAGCTTACCGAGCCTTTGCCGTTGGTGCCGGCCACATGGATGGCAGGGTATTTCCGCCAAGGCTGTCCGAGTGCTTTGTCGAAGCGCTCCATTCCGGCCAGGCCGGGCTTGTAGGCCCCGGCGGTGAATCCGTCCTTCTGGACGGACGGGTGTCTTTCGAAGAGCTCGCTGATGAGCCTGTCATATTTTGTCTTATCGTATTCCATGATTTTCTTGTTTTATCAAAATTAACTAAATTTACGCACTAATACTAATCTGAACTGGCAATGTCGAAATCGGCTGAGGCTTTGTATTCTCAATATGTCATCGACGGGGTGAAGCAGGAATGTACGCCTTCCCAGCTGCTCCGGCCTGTCTGTGCAAGTGTGCTGCCGGCGGCCCCGGTCTCCGGTCTACAGTGCATAGTCGACGAGACGATAGACCCTCCTGTGGGCGGCTTCGATCTTGATACTGCGGACATCCAGGATTGTCTCGGACTTGTGAAGAGGACGGTCCGCAGCATCCCTGAAGCATACACGGATCCTTACACCCGTTTCAGACTTGCTCTCTCCCTTGAGGACGTCCTCTGGCGCAAAGGGCATTTCCGCCTCGGCGATCTTCAGCCTTCAGTGTCCTGGAAGTGGACAGATGACCGCGTGGGGCGTATGGCTTCTTTCTATGCTTCCGTGCAGGCCGCCGCCGATTATGCCGATGCTCTGGGGATTAGTTTTTCGGAGGCTTCTCTGCGGTGGGGGCATTCATGCGAACTGTCCTTCCGTACCGGCATAGATGTTTCGGCTTCAGGGGAGGATCTGCTCATACAGGAGCCGTTCCGCAGCGGGAATCCCAGATTATCCAATGCCCGGGCTTGCAGTTGTGTCGTCGCTCCAGATCCGGAGAGCTGGGTGGTATACATTCCTTTCGATACGGCTGACTTCCGTCTGGGTGGTTCCCTGCTCTCGCAGGCAGTCGGGATGGGCGGGGCGCCTGCGGACATCAGCGATGCGGACTGCTTCATGGACTGCTTCGAGGTCGTGCGCGAGTTCGTCGAGGACGGCCTGCTTCTCAGCGGCGCTTCCGTCGGGGAAGGCGGCCTGATGTGCACTCTCGACAAGATGACGGAGGGAGTCTGCGGGCTGGAGGCGGACATCTCGGCGGTGATGCATTCCTATCAGGAAAAGCATGCTCTGAGGGTGCTGTTCTCCGAGGTGCCTGGCGTGGTGGTGCAGATACGGGATTCGGATTTCGACTACCTTGATGCCGAACTGCTGCTCCAGGATGTGGCCTATTTCCCTCTCGGGCATCCTTCCACCAAGATCCGTGGAGTTGAGGTGAAGCACTCCGAAAAATCAGGAATACAGACAATATTGGAATCCCTGATGCGCAACGCGGAAGGGGAAGACTAAAACATAATAACACTATGGGCAAACCGAAAATATTCGTCTTGGATACCAATGTCATCCTGCATGACTATCGTGCTCTGCGGCATTTCCAGGACAACAACATCGTCATCCCGGTCGCGGTGGTCGAGGAACTTGACAAGTTCAAGAAGGGCAACGACGCCCTGGCATACAACGCGCGCGGGTTCATGCGTGAAATCGACCGTATTACAGGGGACAGAAGTTTCGGACGTGATGGGCTGCCTGTCGGAAAGGGACTCGGCCTTGTCAAGGTGGAGCCCAACCATCCGTTCAGCGAGGAATACTCGCAGATGTTCGTGGACGATATCCCCGATCACAGGATACTTGCGACCGCCATGTGGGTGCGTGACCATCATCCCGGGACCTTTGTGGCTCTTGTCACCAAGGATGTCAATCTCCGTCTCAAGGCCAAGGCGGCAGGAATGGAGGTGCAGGACTACCTGACCGACAAGGTCGAGGAGCAGCGGCTGGAAAACTCTCTCAAGGAAGTCCAGGCCAGGACTCTCCCCGCCGGGCTGATGCAGGAGCTGTGCTACGGGCCGCAGACCTCGCTGCCGCGCGAGGCGGTGCAGAAAAGCGAACCGGCTCCGAACCAGTTGTTCAAGTTCAGTTGGGAAAACGCTGCCGGGAATCCGGTCTGCGCAAGATATGATGCCGGGAGCGACAGGGTGATTCTGATCAAGACCCGGGAGGCGTACGGCATACGTCCGCGCAACGACGAGCAGATGATGGCTCTGGACGCCCTGCTCAACAGGAAAGTTGAACTTGTCTCCCTTACGGGAGGAGCCGGTACCGGCAAGACCCTGCTTGCCCTCGCCGCCGCTCTCGAACAGGAGAAAGATTACGAGCAGATCATCATCTCCCGCCCGGCCGTGGTGCTTGGAAGCCAGGAGTTGGGATTCCTCCCCGGTGACCAGAAAGCCAAGATGACCCCGTTCCTCCAGCCTTTGATGGACAACCTCAATGTCATCAAGGCCCAGTTCCGCCCGTCTTCAAGGGAAGCTCTCCGCATCGAGAGCATGCTCAGCCAGGACAAATTGGTCATCGAACCTCTCGCCTATATCAGGGGACGCAGTCTGGGCAAGTGCTACTTTATTATAGACGAAGCCCAGAACCTGACCCCGCATGAAATCAAGACCATCATCACCCGTGCCGGGGAGGGCACCAAGATGGTGTTCACCGGGGACATCTTCCAGATCGACCAGCCTTATCTGGACCAGTGGTCCAACGGCCTTACGCATCTTGGCGAGAAGATGGCGGGGCAGAAGATATTCCAGCACGTCTTTCTCCGCAAGGGGGAGAGGAGCCGTCTCTCGGAGCTGGCGGCAAAGTTGCTGTAATCGCGAATTTGTGATAAATTTGCATAATCAATTGGAAACAGTTTTTTAGGAATAATATAAGTATGTTTGAAACGAAGAAAAGAGTCTATTGCTTCGGCGGCAAGACCGCTGAGGGTGACGGCTCGATGCGCGAGCTCCTGGGAGGAAAAGGAGCCAACCTGGCCGAGATGAGCAAGCTCGGCATGCCGGTTCCGGCAGGATTCACCATCACGACTGAATGCTGTGCCGAGTACTACGAACTGGGCGGCGGCTACACGGAGGACCTCAAGATGGAGGTCAGGGCCGCCTTGAATGCAACCGAAAAACTTATGGGAAAGAAATTCGGCGACCCGAAAGACCCGCTCCTCGTGAGCTGCCGCTCAGGTGCCAGAAGTTCCATGCCGGGCATGATGGATACGATCCTCAATATCGGTCTGTGCTCCGAGACCATCCCGGGCATGATTGCCAAGACTGGCAATCCGCGTTTTGTCTATGACGCCTACAGGCGACTTATAATGATGTATTCCGATGTCGTGATGGAGAAAGCCGAGGGTATCGAACCGGCCGACGGTCAAGGCATCCGCCAGCAGCTCGACAGGATGATGGCCGAACTCAAGGAGGCAAAAGGATACACATCTGATACTGAGATAACTGCCGATGAACTCAAAGACCTCTGCGAGAAATTCAAGGTCAAGGTCAAAGAGGTGCTTGGAGTCGAGTTCCCTGACAGTGCCAAGGCCCAGCTCTGGGGCTCTATCGGAGGAGTGTTCAAGTCATGGAACGGCAAGAGGGCCATTGCCTACCGCCGTATCGAGAAGATTCCTGATGACTGGGGTACTGCCGTGAACGTGCAGTCCATGGTCTTCGGCAACATGGGTGAGACTTCCGCCACAGGTGTGGCTTTCTCACGCAACCCTGCCACCGGAGACAACAAGTTCTATGGAGAATGGCTTATCAATGCTCAAGGCGAGGACGTGGTTGCCGGTATCCGTACCCCTAACCCTCTCAACGAGGCTACCAAGAACGAACATAACAAGGATCTCCCTTCCCTCGAGAAGGCCATGCCTGAGGTTTATGCCGAACTTGATGCCATCCGCAAGAAGCTTGAGATGCACTTCCATGATATGCAGGACATCGAGTTCACTATCCAGGAAGGAAAGCTTTGGATGCTTCAGTGCCGTATCGGCAAGCGGACAGGTATCGCCGCTCTCCAGATGGCGATGGACATGCTTTCCGAGGGCATGATCGACGAGAAGACAGCTGTGATGAGGGTTTCTCCTGCCCAGCTCGACGAGATCCTCCACCCGGTGCTCAACGCCGCATCAGAGAAGGCTGCCAAGATGGTGGCCCGCGGACTTCCGGCATCTCCGGGCGGAGCGGTCGGCACGCTCGTGTTCTCTTCCGAGGCTGCCATGAAGGCTGCTGAGGCCGGCAAGAAAGTGATTCTCGTCCGCGAGGAGACATCTCCGGAGGACATCCAGGGCATGCGTGCATCCGCCGGTATCCTTACCGCACGTGGAGGTATGACATCCCACGCCGCTCTTGTGGCCCGCGGGTGGGGCAAGTGCTGCATCGTAGGCTGTGAGTCAATGATCATAGACCTTGACAAGAAGACAGTCAAGTTCGGTCAGGATTCCAAGACATACAAGGAGGGTGACTGGTTCTCCCTCAACGGATCCAAGGGTGTCGTATACGCTTCCAAGGTAGACACCATGGACGCCAGCGAGAACCCTGTGTTCCTCAAGTTCATGAACATCGTTGACAAGTACCGCCGTCTTGGTGTGCGTGCCAATGCCGACACCCCTGAAGATGCCCAGAAGGCCTTGCAGTTCGGTGCGGAGGGCATCGGCCTGTTCCGTATCGAGCACATGTTCTATGGCAAGAACTCCGAGACACCTCTCGCCAAGCTGCGCAAGATGATCCTCTGCAACACGGATGCCGAGCGCAAGGCGGCTCTTGAAGAACTTGAGCCGTTCATCAAGGCTTCAGTCAAGAGCACTCTGCGTGTCATGGACGGCAAACCGGTGGTATTCCGTTTGCTTGACCCGCCTCTGCACGAGTTCGTGCCTAAGACTGAGGAGAAAGAGAAAGAGATCGCCAAGGAATTGGGAATCAGTGTCTCTGAGGTTATCAAGAGAGGCGAGAGTCTCCATGAGGTGAATCCTATGATGGGACTCCGCGGTGTGCGCCTGCATGTTACATATCCGCTTATCGCCGAGACCCAGTACAGAGCCATCTTCACGGCCGTAGCGGAACTCCAGAAGGAAGGATTCCATCCTCAGCCGGAGATCATGATCCCGGTGACCGTTTCCGCCCGCGAGCTCAGTTTCCAGAAAGCTATCTGCGACAGGATCAAGGCCGAAGTTGAGGCCCATTACGAGCAGAGCATCAACTATCATTTCGGCACGATGATCGAGATCCCGCGCGCGGCTCTGACCGGTGAGAGGATGGCCCGTACCGCAGAGTTCTTCTCATTCGGTACCAATGACTTGACCCAGATGACCCTCGGGTTCTCACGCGATGATGTCGGGACGTTCATGGGCAACTATCTCGGGCACAAGATTCTTGATGCGGATCCGTTCCAGACCATCGACACCAAGGGTGTCGGCAAACTCGTCGAGTATGGTGTGCAGTCAGGACGTGCGAGACGTGCTGATCTCAAGTGCGGCGTCTGCGGAGAGCATGGTGGCGATCCTGATTCCATCAAGTTCTTCAGCAAGATCGGCATCGATTATGTGAGCTGCTCTCCGTTCCGTGTGCCTATCGCCCGTCTCGCAGCGGCGCAGGCCGCCATCGCGCAGAACTAGCGGT
>CAKUYG010000008.1 GCA_934702165.1 uncultured Bacteroidales bacterium
CCTGTGAACATGGCACCGTCTTCCCTGTCCAGATAGCATACCCCTCCCGGAGTGTGGCCAGGGGTTGTTATCACTTCAAACTCAAGCCCCGCCGCGCTGATTTTCTCACCGTCCGAGATGTCCGTCGTGACGAAGCTGCAATCGGGGGCCGGCAGGCCGAAGCGGGATGTCATCTCCTTGTCGTATTCGAGGATCGGCTTGTCGGCGGGATTCATGTATACGGGAATCCCGTAGATGTCCTGCAGCGTCTTGACCCCGTAGATGTGGTCGAAGTGTGCGTGGGTCAGCAGGATCGCTTCCGGTTTGAGGGATTTGTCCTCCAGTGCGTCGAGTACGGCTTTCTTCTCCTCTTCGCAGCAGAAGCCGGGATCCACCATGACGCAGCGCCCCTCTTTTTCCCAGACTATGTAGGCCTTCTCCTCGAAGAGGTTGAAGGCGAATTGCAGTATGTTAAGCATTTCTTTGTCGTTCAGTCTCCAAAAATACGAAATAATGCCTAATTTTGTCTCATGCATATAGGAATAGCAGGTAACATAGGCAGTGGCAAGACAACCCTCACCGGAATGCTTGCCGCGCATTACGGCTGGACTCCGAAATACGAGTCCGTCACCTTCAACCCCTACCTGGAGGACTACTACAAGGACATTCCGCGCTGGTCGTACAACCTTGAGACATATTTCCTTGCGCAGCGCTTCAAGGATGTCCTCGAGATAGCCCGCTCCAAAGAGGTCATAGTACAGGACCGCACCATACTTGAGGGAGTGCACATCTTCGTGGCCAACAACCTTGAGATGGGCAACCTCTCGGCCCGGGATTATGACACATATATGCAGCTCTTCCGTCTGATGATGTCCATGGTCCGCCCGCCGGACCTGCTGATATACCTCCGGTGCTCGGTGCCGCACCTTGTCTCCCAGATCCAGAAGCGGGGGCGCGACTACGAGCAGACCATGAGTCTGGAGTACCTGAGCCGTCTCAACGAAAAATATGAGCAGTGGATCGCGGGGTACAACGGCAATCTTCTTGTCATCGATGCCGACAATCTTGACTTTGCCGGCCGTCCGGAGGATTTTGAGGCTGTCACCGACAAGATTGACTCCCGTCTCTATGGACTCTTCAAATAATTGTTAAATTTGTAGATTGTTAGTCAGAAGTATATGCACATCGCAATAGCAGGCAACATAGGCAGCGGCAAGACCACCCTCACAAAGATGCTCGCTGCCCACTACGGCTGGACTCCCAAGTACGAGTCGGTCGATTTCAATCCGTATCTTGCGGATTTCTACGAAGATATGGCCAGATGGTCGTTCAATCTCCAGATCTACTTCCTGAACAAGCGTTTCAAAGATGTTGTGGAGATCGCCAAAGGCGATTCAGTCATCGTGCAGGACCGTACCATCTATGAGGACGCGCGCATCTTCGCCCCGAACCTGCACGACATGGGGCTCATGAGCACCCGCGATTTTGAAAACTACTCCGACCTCTTCGACCTGATGATGTCGCTTGTGGGCACTCCGGATCTGCTGATCTACCTCAAGTCTTCTGTCCCGGCGCTGATATCGAAGATCCAGAAGCGCGGACGTGACTATGAGAAGAGCATCCGCATCGACTACCTTACTGGGCTGAACGAAAAATACGAAAACTGGATAAAGGACTACAAAGGCAGACTCCTTGTCATAGACGCTGACAATATCGACTTCGCGACCCGTCCGGAAGATTTTGACAAGGTCACCGACATGATCGATGCGCAGCTCTATGGCCTTTTCCCATCAACAGAAGAATAATCACTATCAATATGGCAGCAGACAACAAAAGACCGACAATCATTGACTTTGTCAACACGAATACGGCGAAATACGCGGATTCGACTTTCCTCCGTGAGAAGGTGGACGGCGTGTGGACCGAGACCTCGTTTTCCGCCACGCGTGAGCGCGGACGCAGGCTCGCAGCCGGTTTCATGGCTCTCGGCCTCGGAAAAGGGGACAAGGTGGCCCTGATATCCGAGGGCCGCAACGAGTGGATTTTCTGCGAACTGGGTATCCTTCATGCAGGCGCCGTCAACGTGCCTCTTTCGTTCAAGCTGGAGTCAGACCAGGATCTGCTTTTCCGCATCAACCACTCTGACTCCCGTTTCGTCATAGCCTCCGAGAGCCAGATCGCCAAGGTGCGCAGGGTCATTGACAGGTGCCCCGCCGTGGAGAAAGTAATAGTCATAGACGATATTGAGTTGCAGGACAACGAGATGCATCTCAAGGACATATATGCTATGGGGGATGAGTTCCTCAAGAGCCGTTCTGCCGAGCTTGAAGAGCGCATCGCCTCTGTGGGCCCTGATGATTATGCCAACATCAGCTATACCTCAGGCACTACCGCAGACCCTAAGGGCATCCTCCTCACTCACCGCAACTACACGGCAAATGTGGAGCAGTGCCGCTCCGTGGTCAAGATCGATGAGGGCTGGACGATGCTTATCATCCTCCCACTCGACCACTGTTTCGCCCATGTGGCAGGTTTCTACGTGATGATGAGCTACGGCGGCAGCATCGCCACAGTGCCTGGCGGCAAGAACGCCGTCACGATGCTCAAGAACATCCCGATCGCCATCAACGAGGTGCGTCCGGAAGTGATGCTTTCAGTCCCGGCGCTCTCCAGAAGCTTCCGCAAGAGTTTCGAGGCCGCCATCAGGAAGAAGGGCCCTACAGTTGAGAAGCTCTATGAATTCGGCCTTAAGAACGCCATAGCATATAACCGTGAGTACTACAATGCCGGCAAGCCGTGGTGGAAACTCTGGTGGCGCAAGCCGGTCAAGTCCGTTCTGGACAAGCTCGTCTTCTCCAAGATTCGCGAAGGCTTCGGCGGCAGGCTCAAGTTCTTCGTGGGCGGAGGCGCCCTGCTTGACATAGAGCTCCAGAGATATTTCTGCGCCATCGGCATGCCGATTTTCCAGGGCTACGGTCTCTCTGAGGCAACCCCTGTCATCTGTGCCAATTCCATGGGGCATGCCCGCTTCGGGTCATCGGGCCGTATAGTCGAGCCTCTGGATCTTAAGATCTGCGACGAGGAGGGTAATTCTCTTCCTGTGGGCGAGACCGGCGAGATCGTCATCCGCGGCGAGAACGTGATGGCCGGATATTGGAAGAATCCGGAGTCCACAGCCAAGACAATAATTGACGGATGGCTTCATACGGGGGACCGCGGATATCTCTGCAAGGAAGACCCGAGGTATCTATATGTGACGGGACGTTTCAAGAGCCTGCTCATCTCATCCGATGGCGAGAAATACTCTCCGGAAGGCTTCGAGGACAGTCTTGCCGACGGTTCCAAATATATTGAGGCATCCGTACTTTACAACAACCAGAGTCCTTATACAGTAGTGCTCGTTGTACCGAACAAGCCGGCCCTGTCCGATGCTGTGCAGAAGCAGGGACTTGATCCTCAGAGCGTTGAAGGACGCAAAGCCCAGCTGCAGATTCTTCAAGGCGAGGTTGACTCATACCGGGCAGGAGGACGCCATGCCGGCCTCTTCCCGGAGAAGTGGCTTCCTGCCGCCATCATAGTCTGCGACACTCCGTTCACGGAACAGAACGGCATGCTCAACACCACAGCCAAGATGGTGCGTGGCAAGGTGGAGAAGTTCTATGCCGACCGTATCGAGTATGCCATGACCCCTGAGGGCAAACAGCTCTTCAACGACAGGAACCTCAAGTCACTTGAATAAAAGAGTAAAACTATAACCAATTATCATTCATCCTCAATTATGGAAAAAAAACGTAATATGGTAGCCATTGTGACGATGTGTTTCATATTCGCAATGATCTCATTCGTCACGAACATGGCTGCACCGTTCGGCAACATCTGGAAACACAATTACAGCTGGGCCGGCATGATGGGCAACATGATGAACTTTGCCGCCTACTTGTTCATGGGTATTCCTGCCGGCAAGATGCTGGTCAAGATCGGCTACAAGAAGACCACGCTGGTCGCTTTGGCTGTGGGCTTCCTCGGCATCGTGATACAGTGGCTTTCCAGCCGCGCGTTCCTCGGAGGCTCGGCGATCTATGTTTATCTGCTCGGCGCCTTCGTCTGCGGTTTCTGCGTATGCATGCTCAACACTGTCGTCAACCCTATGCTCAACATCCTCGGCGGTGGAGGCAACAAGGGCAACCAGTACATCCAGATCGGCGGCACCTTGAATTCCCTTACCGCCACCCTCACTCCGCTTCTTGTCGGTGTGCTGATCGGCACTGTGACAGAAGATACCAAGATGGTCGATGTCGAGCCGCTTCTCTACATAGCCATGGCAGTGTTCGCCATAGCTTTCGTGATCATTTCATTTGTCAATATTCCAGAACCGGCTGCCTCCCGCAAAAACACCAAGCTTGAGTCCAGCGCTTGGATGTTCCGTCATTGCGCCCTTGGTGTAGTGGCCATATTCTTTTACGTCGGTGTGGAGATCGGTATCCCGGCCCAGCTCAACTTCTACCTCTCCGATGCTTCTTCAAAAGGTGCCGGCATCGCTATCGGCGGCGCCGCCATCGGTGGAGCTATCGCTGCGGTCTATTGGCTGCTCATGATGGTCGGACGCGCATTGAGCTCCGCCATCTCCGGCAAAGTCAGCACCCGTACCCAGATCATCGCCGTGAGCGCAGTTGCAATCGTGTTCCTGCTCATTGCGATATTTCTGCCGAAGTCCATCACCGTCTCCATGCCGGGCTACAGCGCTGCTAACGGTTTCGAGATGTTCCAGGTTCCGGCCAGCGCCCTCTTCATAGTCCTGTGCGGCCTTTGCACCTCAGTGATGTGGGGCGGTATCTTCAATCTCTCCACCGAGGGTCTCGGAAAGTATACCGAACAGGCTTCCGGCATCTTCATGATGATGGTGGTCGGCGGCGGCATCATGCCTCTTCTCCAGGATGTGATCGCAAAGAATGTCGGATATATGGCCAGCTATTGGCTTGTCATCGCTATGCTCTGCTACATCCTCTACTATGCCCTGTTCGGCTGCAAGAATGTCAACCCTGAAATATCTGTAGACTAGTCATGGACAAGCAGTTTGTCGTCGGCGTCGATGTCGGAGGTCAGACTTCCAAGATAGGGGTCGTCAACACCCGCGGTGATGTGCTCGCGCAGTCTGTCATGCGCACGGATACTTTCGGAGAGGATTACGCTGCATATATCTATGCCTTGGCTCAAGCCATAAAAGCTTGTGTCGAAGAGAGCGGCAAGAACGGCGAGATCCGCGGCATCGGAGTCGGTGCTCCTAACGGTAACTTTTATACAGGCAAGATTTCCTATGCTCCCAACATCGCCTGGGCGGCGAAAAACGAGGTGGACTTCGCCAGGATGCTCAGCGAGTGTCTGGGAGGCATTCCGGTCTCTCTGACCAACGACGCCAATGCGGCCGCGGTCGGGGAGATGACCTACGGTGCAGCGCGTGGGATGAAGGATTTCATCATGATAACCCTGGGTACAGGGGTCGGCAGCGGCATCGTGGTGGACGGCAAGGTCGTCTATGGACATGACGGCAATGCCGGCGAACTCGGACACACCTGTGCCGTACGCTACAACGGACGTCTCTGCGGCTGCGGCAAGACCGGCTGTTTGGAGACTTATTGCTCCGCGACCGGTGTGGCCAGGACTGCCAGAGAGTGGCTTGAGTCAAGTCAGGAGCCGTCTTCCCTGCGCCTTGTAGACGAGATTTCATCCAAGGCCGTCTATGAGGCGGCGAAGGAAGGTGATAAACTTGCCCGCAGGGTGCTGGAATATACCGCTCGGGTGCTCGGGCAGAGCCTGGCGGACTTCGTGCTTTTCAGCTCTCCGGAGGCCATCGTCCTTTTCGGAGGTCTGGCCAGAGCAAAGGAGTTCCTGTATGAGCCGACATTGCAGGCCATGGAGGAGAATCTGATGCCGCATTGGCGCGGCAAGGTCAAGATTATTTTTTCCCAGCTCAAAGAGTCGGACGCGGCGATACTCGGCGCATCGGCACTGGCCTGGGAATTGTAGTGGATTTTTAGTTTTTTTAGTGTAATAAAATGAAAATGAACAAAATTTTTGCCGCCCTCGTTCTGGGCGGTGCGGTTGTGGCCTGCAACGGTTCAGCTCCAGCCGCGAAGACAGAGGATGGGGTCCCTGCCGCCAAGACAGCCAAGGATTATCTCCCTTCCAAGGCCCAGAAGGATTCTGTAAGCTACCTTCTCGGTATCAATTTCGGCAGCTTCATGAAGAACTACAATTTCGGAGATGACCTTGACTACAATACCATCATCAAAGGAATGAAGGATTTCATGAAGGCTGAAGGCGATTTCCGCTCTGAGGATTTCACCAAGCAGTTCAAGATTGATCCGAACAGCATGAACAGCGTGTTCAACTCATATCTGGAGAACAGGAACCAGTACACGACTCTTGTTAATAAGGAGAAGGAGGAGAAGTTCCTTGCCGAGAATGCCAAGAAAGCCGGTGTGCAGAAGACGGAGTCTGGACTTCAGTACGAGATCATCGAGGCCGGCAATGACGTAAAGCCGGGTGAGGCTGACACTGTCTGGGTGCACTACAAGGGCACTTTCACTGATGGAAAGGTTTTCGATGAGGTGTCAGAAGAGGTTGATCCTATCAGTTTCCCTCTTTCCGGAGTAGTTTCAGGATGGAGAGAAGGTCTCCAACTCGTGGGAGAGGGCGGACATATCAAGCTCTATGTCCCTTCTGCTCTCGGATATGGCGAGCAGGGCAACAACGGCATTCCGCCGTACTCCACCCTCATCTTTGACGTGAAGCTCAGCAAGGTCGGAAAAGCCGCTCCTGCCGAGACTCCAGAAAAATAACAAGAAACTCAAACACAAAAAGAAAAGAGGAGGCCCTTAAGCCTCCTCTTCTTCGTATATTATCTCCTCCTCGTCCTTGTCGTCCTCATCATCGTCTTCATCATCATCTTCATCCTCATCTTCTTCATCGTCCTCATCAGATGGTGATTCGCCAGGGAGCCTGCGGCGTTCTGCCGGGAGATCTTCGAAGGCCACATAGCCGTTCTCGAATTCCTGCGGTATCGGGCCTTTGGAGTCGATCAGCTTGGGGGACTGCACCTTGGCGTCTTTTTCCTCGCCTTCAAGAGTGATTATGACGCTCTTTTTGGCCTGTATGTCGTAGAAATATATGAAACTTGTGGCGCCTGCCTTTATAGTGTCGGCGATGGTGACAGCGTCCACTGCTCCGTGTCCTATGTCAACCAGGGCATATCTGGCCACCACCTGCCCCTCGTTATCCAGTGCCTTGAAGAGGATGGGCTGATCGACCGGAAACTCCAGATCGGAGCGTATCTGCTTGTGGAATGTGTATAGAGTATTCTCACCGTTGACCAGATACACCCGATAAAAGCCCTTTATCCCCTGCAGGGTGATTCTATATTTGTAAACCATGTTGCGAAGATACTAAATAATCGCTAATTTTGGTTTGTCGTGCCCTCAAATGATACATACAAGAGCATAGCTGAACCGTCCCGGGGCCTGTTTCGGGACAACGGCAGCCGTTTCCTTGCCTTCGCGTATCCTGTGGAGAGCGAAGAGCAGGTCAAGCAGATCGTTTCCTCGCTGAAGAAAGAGTATCACGACGCGCGGCACCACTGCTATGCCTACCGTATCGGGAAGGACGGTCAGCAGTGGAGGGCAAATGATGACGGGGAGCCGTCCGGTTCGGCGGGCAGACCGATTCTTGGACAGATAGATTCGGCGGGCTTGAGTGATGTGCTGGTCGTGGTGGTGCGGTATTTCGGCGGCATCAAGCTTGGTATACCGGGCCTGATCAGGGCATACAAGACGTCCACTGCCGAGGCCCTCGCTTCCGCTCCGGTCAAGGAGAAGATTGCCGGAGAATGGCGGAGCCTGGATTTTCCGTACTCATCTCTCCCGGCTGTGATGAAGATGGTCAAAGACCTTGACTTGCCCCAGCGGAACCAGTCTTTTCTCGAGAAGTGCTCGATGGATGTCTTTGTTCGTCTCACCCTTTTGCAGGACTTTAGCGAAAGAATCAAAAAAATGGATATCTTTGACGAACATTAATAACTAATATCAGCTATGAGCAAATTGCATATCTTCAACGCCGGTCCTTGCCTGCTTCCGCAGGTGGCCATCGACAACGCTATCGAGGCTCTCAAGGATTTCAAAGGCACGGGCGTCTCGCTTATCTCCATCTCCCACAGGACAAAGGGCTGGGAGGAGACCATGGACGAATGTCGTGCCCTGTGGAAGGAGCTCCTCGGAATACCTGACACGCACGAGGTCGTCTTCCTCGGAGGCGGCGCCAGCATGGAGTTCCTCTATGTGGCGATGAACTATCTCGAACATAAGGCCGGATATCTGGACACCGGCGTCTGGGCGCACAAGGCGCTCAAGGAGGCCCAAGGTCTGGGCAATGCCGTGGCGGTGGCCTGCTCAGCCGACAAGAACTACTCCTACATTCCTAAGGGATACGAGATTCCGGCGGATCTTGACTATTTCCACATCACCACCAACAACACGATCTACGGTACCGAGATCCGCGAGGACATCGACTGCCCGGTGCCTCTCATCGCCGACATGTCATCCGACATACTTACCCGCAGGGTGGACGTGAGCAAGTACGCCCTCATCTACGGTGGAGCACAGAAGAATGCCGGACCTGCCGGCGTCGCATTCGCCATCATCCGCAAGGACTCGCTCGGAAAGGTCAGCCGCTATATCCCTACTATGCTTGATTATCGTGTACACATCGATAAGAAGTCCATGTTCAACACACCTCCTGTATTCCCGATATTCGTGATGAACGAGACTCTCAAGTGGCTCAAGAGTGTGGGCGGAATTGATGCCATCCATGAGCTTGATGTCAAGAAGGCCGAGACCCTCTATGCCGAGATCGACCGCAACCCTCTCTTCGTCGGTACCGCCGCCAAGGAGGACCGCTCGATAATGAACGTCTGCTTCGTGATGGCTCCTGGCTACGAGGCCCTGCAGGATGAGTTCCTGGAGTTTTCCAAGACGCGCAATATCGTCGGGATCAAAGGACACCGCTCTGTGGGAGGTTTCCGCGCGTCCATATATAACGCATGCACCCAGGAAGATGTCGAAGCCCTTGTGGCCTGCATGAAAGAGTTTGAAGCCCAGCACAAATAGCCATGAAAGTCCTTCTTGCAACTCAGAAGCCATTCGCCGCAGCAGCTGTGGCGGGCATCAGGGGAATAGTTGAAGAAGCCGGCTGTCAGCTTGCTGTCCTTGAGAAATATGCCGACCAGCAGGAACTGGTCGCCGCTGTGGCGGATGCGGATGCTCTTATCGTCCGCTCCGACAAGGTGACGGCGGAGGTTGTCGAGGCCGCGAAGAATCTCAAGATTGTGGTGCGTGCCGGAGCGGGGTATGACAATCTTGACCTTGCCGCCTGCACCGCACATGGAGTGGTGGCGATGAACACGCCGGGCCAGAACTCCAACGCCGTGGCGGAACTCGCCATCGCGATGATGATCTACATGGCCCGCTGTCAGTTTACCCCTGCGACAGGTTCCGAAATAATGGGCAAGACCCTCGGCATCCAGGCTTTCGGCAATGTCGGCCGGCTTGTAGGTGCCAAGGGGGCGGCTCTCGGGATGAAAGTCAAGGCTTTAGACCCTTTCATGACCCCGGAGCAGATTGCCGCCGGCGGCGCTGAACCGGTGTCAAGTCTGGAGGAGCTCTATGGGAGCTGCGACTACGTAAGCGTCCACATCCCGGCCACTCCGCAGACTGTCGGCTCCATCGGCTATGACCTCATCAGCCGTATGCCGAAAGGAGCGACACTCGTCAACACGGCCCGCAAGGAGGTCATTGATGAAGCGGGACTTGAGAAGGCTCTCGAAGAGAGGCCGGATCTGAAGTATGTCACCGATGTGGCTCCGGACAATATCGCCGTTCTCAAGGAAAAATTCGGACTGCGTGTCTTTGCCACGCCCAAGAAGATGGGAGCCCAGACAGCCGAGGCCAATGTCAATGCGGGTCTTGCCGCTGCCCGGCAGATAGTTTCCTTCTTCAAAGACGGAGTCCGCAAGTTCCAGCTCAACAAATAAGAATTCTTTGTACCTTTATGAGGCCGTCCGGACAGTCCGGACGGCCTCATTTTGAAGTTGGTATGTGTATAAAAAATCTTTTCGGGGCGGCCGCGGTACTGCTCGCCGTCCTGTGCTCTTGTGATTCACGTAAGGATGAACCGGAGCTCCCTCCGGAGCCGCCTGTCCAAGCTGTTGACCTGACAGCTGACGGGAAGTATGCAAACTGTTTTATCGTCTCAGAGGCCGGGACTTATGATTTCGCGGCTTTCCGTCCTGACGGGACGGAGGTTTCCGGCATCGCCTCGGCGGACTGGCTCTGGTCTGAAGGCGGCTCAGCCGCTGCCGCACTCGTGCAGGATGTCTCTTATTCGGATGGACGTATCAGGTTCACGGCTTCTTCAGGATGTGGAAACGCCCTTATCGCAGCTCTTGATGCTGATGGTGAGATAGTCTGGAGCTGGCATATCTGGATGACGGAGCTGCCGTCTTTGCAGACCATGGACAACGGCACGGTCTTTATGGACCGCAATCTCGGGGCTGTCGCCTCCAAGCCTTCTGACGTGGCTGCAACTTACGGGCTGAAGTACCAGTGGGGCCGCAAGGACCCCTTCTATGGTGGTGCAGCCAACGAGACTGACCGGGACGCTGATGGGGACTTCATCTACGAGGCTTTTGACAGGGCCAAAGGGTACACAGTGTTCAACCCCACTCTTGGCCGTGAGTGGTCCACGGTGCTTTGCAGTGCACAGACCGGTACTGTGGATTATGCCGTGAAACATCCTTCTGCGTTTATCTACACCACGCCCGAAATCTATGGTGACGAGGCAGACGTGCGTGACTGGATGTGGGTGAGAAACAGTTATTTGTGGTCAGCCAAGAGCACCGGCGCCAAGACGGCCTACGACCCGTGTCCTGCGGGCTACCGTGTCCCTGATGACGATGCCTGGGAGGGTACCGGATACTACAACATCTTCGACAAGGGAGACGGGGGCAAAACCCATACCACCTCCAAGGGTGAGGTGTTCTGGTGGCCTCTGTGCGGAACCCGCTGGGGAGACAAGGACGCAGGCCGGCTCGGCTATGTTTATCAGGCCGAAAATGGCGGCCAGTTGATCAGCTGGATGCGCACAACCAACATGTGCGGCACCAATGCGGCCTGTTTCTACACCCTCGGCGGCACCTATGCCGATGCAAGCTACGGGATGTACCGGGCCCACGGCGGGGCTGTCCGTTGTGTCCAGGAGCAGGATGCCGAGTGACGGGATGGTTTTTGTCCGGGGAAACGGCTTTTCACCGGACAAGTGGGTGATATAATACAAAAGTCCGGCAGAATGCTGTTCTGCCGGACTTTTTTGCATCCAGTCGGGTAGCGGTTTATTTTACTTCCAACCCGTCGATTTTTCCGGTGAATGCTCCGTGGAAATCGGTCCCGTCATCGATCTTGAGACGGACATCGATGGTGTAGGTCTTGTCATCGTTTACGGCGACAGTCATCTTGCCGGAGACGAGTTTTTTAGTCTTGTTGTTGTAGTAGAAGTAACTGTACATCGTTCCGATGGTCTGGCCGGCCTGCTCGTCGGTAACGGTGTAGGTGCCCGGCTGGAGGTATGTAGCCGTTGTGTTGACAAAGTCGTAGATGTCCAGAGAGAGCTCATAGTCCTGACCGTTCTCTTCGGTACGCAAGGTCACGCTGAAATTAGGGGTCGCTCCGCCATATTGACGGCCTGATGCGCGGTCGGCATCGAACTGCACTGCCGGGATGTCGGCTGTGGTGGCCTTCTCTACGAAGAGAGACACTCCGTTGTTGCCCTGGGCTGCGACTGCGAACTGGTACTCGGTGTTCGGCTCAAGACCGTCCACTGTCACGGTCGAGGCCTCATTGGCGTGTGCCGGGGTGCCGCTCTGCAGGATCTCCTCAGCGGTGGCTACCTCAGCGTCAACTGCATAGACGGTGTAGGCGCACTTGTAGGCATTTGAAGGGTTGATGGTGAATGTGAGAGACTTGCTCTCCGCGCTCTCGAGGGTGGCGCTTACCTCTGTGGCGGCCTCTTCTTTGCTGCAACCGGTGAATACTGCGGCTACAGCCAGTGCGGCCAGTGCTGAATAAACTGTTTTCTTCATAATGATATTGTGTTTGAAGTTTCTAGAAGCAGAACACCGCTCTGGTGTCTGAAAGTCCGAAGGTGCTGTAGTTGATGACGGAGAAACTTCCGTAAGTCAACACTTGCCTTGCGGTGTACGAGATGGTGCCGTCTGTGAAGTATCCCCAGCTGAAAGATGAGGACCAGAGGGCGTTGTTAGTCGGGGCGTGAAGGTCCCTGTCGGACTCCGGCAGCTTGGAAAGCAGTGCGTCAAGGTTGGCGACCATGGTGCCGCAGTGGTCGATGCTGACCTCGAAATCCCCGCCGCCCTGGAAGTCGATGGCGTTCTCCACAGTGATGTCTGCCTTGCCCAGGTTGCGGAACACATCCATGAGCTGTCCGACTGACGGGAGGTACCAGCCTGAGTTCGGGAATGAAGGCAGGGCTGTCGTGTTGGCGAAGTCGGCTGTGGCGGCGAATGCCGGGTACCAGCCTTTCTTGATGTCCTCGGCCCTGCGGGTGCGGATCACCACGTTGTTCTGGTATCCGTTGATGTCGGCATCGTTGAGCTTGAATGAGTTGACATAACTGTCCTTGTCCACCACGAACGGGAGTGTCATTCCCGGATAGGCCGGATCTTCTTCGTTCTCGTTGCGGTTTCCGTTGTCCTTGCCCTCAGGGTAGTCATCGAACCACTTCATGTCGGTGGAGTTCTTGTATCGCGGCATCTTGGTTGAGAGCACGAGTGCGTGCACATCGCCAAGGAGCGCTTTCTCGGCGTCGGAGATGCGTGATTTGTCGGTCTGGAATATGATGCCGGCGGCTCCTGCCGGGGCTTTGCCGTCTTCAAGGCCTGCGGCTGTCTCTGCCGGGAGTATGCTGCCGTCGCTGTAGACGATGTCGCCTATGCTCAGCTCGCGCTTGCCGCCGTCTGTGGCGCCCTTGCCGGCCTTGACCAGACTTGCTGTGCCGCTCTTCCCGTCGAGGGCCACTTCAAATGATTTGCTCTCTCCGGCATCGGTGTAACTTACTGTGATTTTTGAGCCGTCACTTTTTGGCACATAGTAGAATGCCTTGTAGGAGGATACCCCGCAAGGTTTGATTTCCTGTCCGTCCAGAGTGGCCTTGATGCCGGTATAGCTTGACGGGGTGTTGTAGCTGAAGCCGTCGGCGGTGGTGTAGCGCGTCCCGTCGGTCAATTCCCACATTGCAAGTGCGAGGAGATGGTCGAGGGGCGCGTTGATTTTGAGTTCGGTATCGGTCTTGACAGGATAGACCTCAGCGAAGCAGATGTCGTTCCTGCGTACAGAAGCATAGTCGCTCTGGTCGAGGACGTGTTTCCCGGAGCCGAGCAGAGGGCGGAAGAAGTCAGCGGCATTGTCGGCGGAATAGTCCACCACTGCGGACGCGTTCTGTCTGTATGGGGAGTAAACGAAGCATATTTCTTCTCCGTTCACCTTGACCGTCTTCTCGCTGGTCCATGCCTGGCCGTCGAAGGTGAGAAGAACATTCTCGGCTACAGCTTGGCCGTCCCTGAGCAGGAACACTCCGGCCTGGTCGCCTGCGGTGAAACTTCTTATGCCGACCTTTTCCCCGTTCCCGGAGAGGAAACCGTTGTCGGAAAGGGTGGTTGCAAGAGGGAGTTCAGTTTCCGGGTTGTTCTCCTTTTTGTCGCATCCGGTGATGACGGAGCCCAAGAGAATAAATGCCAGCATGCCCGGCAATACCGGACAGCGGCGCAGATTAAGCGCTGTGATTTTCATTATACACTACTTTTATTAGCGGTCGGCGCAAATATAAGAAAAAACTGCCGAATGCTGATTCCGGATACAAAAAATCCGCAGACGGTTCCTGCCCGTCTGCGGATAAAACATGTGTGTCGCGACTACTTTCCTGCGGTGAAATTGAGGGTCGCGCTGAACTCCGTGGTGACGTTCCAGAGCGTTCCGAGGTCGGACGGTTTGCTGAGGCCGAAGTACTTCAGGGCAGTGTAGATCATCTCTGCCGTGTCCTTCTGCTCCGGATCCTGGAGCATGCCTTCCACTACCTTGTCAAGGGTAGGAAGGGCAGGGAGGAACGCCTGCATCACAGGGTCGAGGATGGTCTTGTCGGCAGTGACAGAAAGGCCGCCTTCCGCCGCAGTGTATTTGAGCACGATGCCATTGTTCATGATGTCAATCAGCACGGCGGCAAGTTTCTGGATGTCGATTCCGTATTCCTTGAGGTCATTGAGATCCTGCATCAGTTCTTCAAGACTTACGACTTCCGTGTCATCGCCTGCTACTGCGGCTATCGTGGCCGGATCAGGGACCAGGTGAAGATATCCGTTATATGCATACCAGAGGGCGCATCCTATAGCCGGCAGCTCCGCCCAGTTGTTGTGGCTGGCATTGAACTCATAACCGTCCTTGCCGACCGCAGGACCGTTGATTTCCGGTGCTTCATCGCCGGCATAGTATTTTGCGGTGAAGTTGCCGTCTTCGAGCAGGGAGATTCTGTCGAGCAGGTTGGCTATCGCAGAGCCTCCGTAGATTTTCGCAAGGCTCTCGATAGGCGCGATCTTCTCTTCCTGCCCCGGAACTGTCCATTTCAGCACGAGAGGCGAGGTCGCAGGAGTCTTGTCTGCGGCGATGGCGGCCTTGCGCAGGATGTCCCACTTGCCTGCAAGGCCTCCCCGGTAATCTTCAGCTACGGAAGTGGCCACATTGACTGTGATCTTTCCGTCGAGCGTGACATTGCCTTCCGCAGTAAGGAAGTATACTGCCGGGACTTGCGAGTTTTTGGTGAGATTGATCTTCGGGGCGGCGAGGGCTGATGTGCCGTAGAAATCATAAGACTTCCCGTCTTCCGTCTTTGCCATCTCCACCGGGAGCACCACTTCCCCGTATCCCGGGATGAAGTTGTCGAGTTTGAGGCTGGCCTTGTCGGAGGCGCTGGCAGTGAGCTGCGCTGTGCCTCTGGAGCTCGTGACTCCGTTGACGTTGAGTGCTGCTTTGCCGCTTTCAGAACTTATCTCCCCGGAAGGAAGTCCCTTCCAGCTGTTGTCCGAATTGTTCTCCTTGTTGCAGGAGACTGCCATAAGCAGAGTGGATGCCGCAGCTAGTGCGGCAAAAACTTTCAGTTTCATAGCATTTCAAAATTTGCGGCAATTATACGAAGTTTCTGAAGAATATCAAACGTCCAAGGTTTGGTTTTGTGACAAATTGTTACTATCTTCGGTAATATAATCCAACGAATCGCTTATGGTACGTGTTAAACCTTTCGCGGCATTGCGTCCGCCAAAAGACATCGTCACTCAGGTGGCGGCCCCTCCTTATGATGTCCTCAATTCGCAGGAGGCTGCGAAGATGGCCGGGGAGAAGTCCCTGCTGCACATCACGAAGCCCGAGATAGATTTTGACCCGATCCTCCCGGACCATGATCCGCGCGTATACGACGAGGCGGTCAAGAATTTCCGCGAGTGGCAGAAAAAAGGCTGGCTGGTCCGTGACGCCAAGCCTTGCTATTACGTGTATGCACAGACCATGGACGGGCGTACCCAATATGGGCTCGTGCTCTGCGCGCATACCGATGACTATGCTTCGGGTGCCATAAAGAAGCATGAACTCACCCGCAAGGACAAGGAAGATGACAGGATGGTGCATGTGCGCATCCAGAACGCCAACATCGAGCCGGTGTTCTTCTCCTATAAGGACAATCCGGAGCTGGCGGGCATCGTGGCCAAAGCCGTGTCCGGCCCGTCCGAATACAGATTCACTGATGAAAACGGCTTCGGGCACGAGTTCTGGGTGATCAGTGACGATGCGGTGATCTCCCGCATATCGGAGATATTCTCCAAAGATGTCGATGCTTTCTATGTGGCTGACGGACATCATCGTACGGCTGCTGCCGCCCGCGTGGGCGCAGAGAAGAAAGCGCACAATCCCCATCATACCGGGGACGAAGAATACAACTATTTCATGGCTGTCTGCTTTCCGGAGAGCCAGCTCAAGATTATAGATTATAACCGTGTGGTCAAGGACCTGAACGGTATGACCCCTGAGGAGTTCCTCGGGAAGCTGTCAGAAGATTTCGACGTGGTCCTCAAGGGTGAAGAAGAATACCATCCAGTGGGGCTTCACAACTTCTCCATGTACCTCGGGGGCAGGTGGTACTCGCTCACGGCCAAGCCCGGGCGCTACGATGATTCCGATCCTATCGGGGTGCTGGATGTGACTGTCCTTTCGAGTCTCGTGCTTGACAAACTCTTGGGAATCAAGGATCTGCGCACGGACAAGAGGATTGATTTCGTGGGCGGTATCAGAGGCCTCGGGGAGTTGAAGAGGAGAGTGGACAGCGGAGAGATGAAGGTGGCGTTCGCCCTTTATCCTGTGTCCATGAGGCAGCTGATCAACATTGCCGACAGCGGCAAGATCATGCCTCCGAAGACCACATGGTTCGAGCCCAAGCTCCGTTCCGGACTTGCCATACACACTCTGGACTGACATGTATGAAAGCTGATTCGGCGCAGATTCACAAGACTCTCAAGGAGTTCTTCGGCTATGACACCTTCAAGGGCGACCAGGAGGCGATCATCCGGCATCTGATGGGTGGCGGAGATGCTTTCGTGCTCATGCCTACCGGCGGAGGGAAGTCGCTCTGCTATCAGCTGCCGGCCATCATGATGGAAGGCACGGCCATTGTGATATCTCCGCTGATCGCGCTGATGAAGAACCAGGTTGATTTGCTGCGCGGGTTCGAGGCGGGGTCGGGCAGCATAGCCCATTTCCTGAACTCCTCCCTTTCCCGGCAGCAGATGGACACGGTCCGTGAAGACCTTCTGGCGGGGAGGACGAAGCTTCTGTACGTGGCGCCGGAGTCTCTGACCAAGGAGGAAAATGTCGCCCTGCTGCGGGAGGTGAAGATCTCCTTCTATGCCGTGGATGAGGCGCATTGCATATCGGAGTGGGGACATGATTTCCGTCCGGAGTACAGGCGCATCCGCTCGCTCGTGGACCAGATCGGCCGAGCTCCGATAATCGCCCTCACCGCCACTGCCACACCGAAGGTGCAGAGCGATATCCTCAAGAATCTCGGTATCCCTGACGCCACCGTCTTCAAATCATCGTTCAATCGTCCCAACCTCTATTATGAGGTGCGGGACAAGGTCGAGCCGGAGAAGGACATCATAAAATACATCCGTCAGCATCCGGGCAAATCGGGCATCATATACTGTCTGAGCCGCAAAAAGGTCGAGGAACTCGCCCGGCTGCTCGACATCAACGGGGTCAAGGCCTTGCCGTATCATGCCGGGCTGGACGCCAAGACCAGGGCCGAGAACCAGGACCGCTTCCTCATGGAGGATGTGGACGTGATAGTGGCCACGATTGCCTTCGGTATGGGTATCGACAAGCCGGATGTGCGCTTCGTGATACATTATGACATTCCGAAGAGCATAGAGAGCTATTACCAGGAGACCGGGCGCGCAGGCCGTGACGGGCAGGAGGGCAACTGCATAGCCTATTACAGCTACAGGGATGTCCAGAAACTGGAGAAGTTCATGCAGGGCAAGCCGGTCTCCGAACAGGAGATAAGCCGCCAGCTGCTCTCTGAAGTGGTGGCCTACGCCGAGTCGGGGCAATGCCGCAGAAAACTGCTGCTCAATTATTTCGGAGAGGATTACAAGCAGGACAATTGCGGATGCTGTGACAACTGTCTGCATCCTAAGCCGACCTTTGACGGCCGCACCGAGATGAAACTTGTCATAGATCTCATCGAGTCTCTCCCGGAGCGCTTCAAACTTGACCACCTTGCCAACATCCTCGCCGGGGTGTCCAACGCCATGATCAAGTCATACCGTCACGATGAGCTCAAATTCTTCGGGGCGGGAGCTCCGCATTCGGAAAAATTCTGGTGCGCAGTGATCCACCAGGGCCTGATAGCCAGGCTTCTCGGCAAGGAGATAGAGACCTACGGCCTGATCTTCGTTACGGATCTCGGACGCGAGTTCGCAAAGAATCCGTGGAAGATCGAGCTTGTCGAGGACAGGGTGTTCTCCGGAGGCGGTGACGGTGATGATGATGACGGTGATGATGCGGCCTCAGCCTCAGCCGCCATGCGCTCCGGAGGCGGAGGGGGCGATCCGGTCCTGCTTTCTATGCTCAAGGATCTGCGCAAAGACCTCTCCCGCCGCCTGAATCTTCAGCCGTGGATCATATTCGGCGATCCTTCGCTTGAGGACATGTCCATACTATACCCCGTGACATTTGAGGAACTGAAGAACTGTCAGGGGGTCGGTGAGGGCAAGGCACGCAAGTTCGGAGCCGAGTTCATCAGCCTCATAAAGAGATATGTCGAAGAAAACGACATCACCAGGCCGGATGACTTTGTGGTCAAGACCACTCCCAACAAGTCGGCGGACAAGCCGTTCATCATCCAAGGCATCGACCGCCGGATGTCTCTTGAGGACATAGCCGAGGCCAGAAACATGGATATGGAGGAGCTCATGGGGGAGATCGAGTCGATAGTCGCCAGCGGGATGAAACTGAATCTGGACTATTATATAGAAGACAATCTCGATCCGGAGATAGTGGACGACATATACCGCTATTTCAAGGAAGATGCGACTTCTGATGACGTGCAGGCGGCTATGGACGCGCTTGGTCCGGACTATTACGAGGACGAGATCCGGCTTGTGCGCATAAAATTCCTTTGTGAGATAGCATCGTGATACCGCAGGAGACAGTCAGCCTCATACTCGACACAGCCAAGATAGAGGATGTGGTCGGCGATTACGTGACGCTCAAGCGCCGCGGGGCCAACTATGTGGCCTGCTGTCCATTCCACAACGAGAAGACTCCGTCTTTCTATGTGTCTCCGTCCAAGGGCATCTACAAGTGTTTCGGCTGCGGGAAGTCGGGCACGGCCGTGGGTTTCGTGATGGAGGAGGAACACTGTTCGTATGTCGAGGCCCTGCGTTATCTTGCCAGAAAGTATCACATAGAGATCAAGGAAGAGGAGGAAAGTGCGGAGGAGATCGCAAGACGGCAGCACAGTGAAAGCCTGCTGCTTGTGTCTGAATTCGCCGAGAAGTTCTTCGTCTCCCGACTTGACACCGATGAGGGGAGGGCTGTGGGCCGTGCATATTTCCGCAAGCGCGGACTCGAAGACGAGACCGTGCGTAAGTTCGGTCTGGGCTGGGCTCCATCCGGGAGGACTGCACTCGTGGACGCGGCGCTTGCCGCAGGTTATAAGATGGAGTACCTTCTTGCCGCCGGGCTTGCCGTCCAGCATGAGGACGGAGGAGTCTCGGACAAGTTCCGTGAGAGGGTGATGTTCCCGATCCACTCTGTGAGCGGACGTGTGATCGCGTTCAGCGGACGCACCCTCCGGTCCGACAATCCGGCTAAATATGTCAACTCCCCGGAGACGGAGATCTACATAAAGAGCCGCAACCTGCTGGGCATCTTCTTCGCCAAGTCGGAGATTTCGCGCCTTGACGAATGCATCCTGGTGGAGGGCAACATCGACATGGTGATGATGCACCAGCTGGGCATCCGCAATGTCGTAGCTTCATGCGGGACATCGCTCACAGTCGAGCAGATCCGGCTGATACGCAAGTTCACGGACAACGTCACCATAATGTACGACGGGGATTCCGCCGGGATCCACGCGGCATTGAGGGGCATCACCATGGTTCTTTCCGAGGGCATGAACGTCAAGGTGGTGCTCCTGCCTGACGGGGACGACCCTGATTCGTTCTGCCGCAAGCACACGCTTGAGGAGGTGCGCTCTTTCATGGCGTCTTCCGAGCAGGACTTCATCTCCTTCAAGTCTGAGCTCCTGTTGAATGAGGCCGGGAACGACCCGCTCAAGAGGGCGAACCTGATAAACGACATCGCGGACACCATAGCCGCCATACCTGATCCGGTGAAGCGTTCGACCTATGTGGCCGCTACAGCTGACAGGTTCAAAGTGGAGTCGTCGATTCTTTTCGACCGCATCGCGGCCACAAGGCGCAAGATGCTGGAGGAGAAGGCCCGGGAGGAGTTCCGTGAGAGCCGGCGCAATGAAACGCCGCAGCGCTCAGAAGGAGCCGCCCGGGTGCAGCAGTCTTCAGTCCAGGCCTGGACTGAGGAAAACCGCACGCTTGCGGCGGCGGAGAGGGACCTGCTTTATTTCCTCCTGACCCACGGGTGCGACGAACTCGAATTCGAGAGTGATTCGGAGTATTACAGCGGCGACGAGTCCAGCAAACCCACTGTCTGCGACTTCATCCGTGACGCTCTTGAGAGTGACGGCACGAAAATGGCAAACAATGCATACGCGGCAGTGTATGAGGCCTACACGGCTCTCTACGACAAGGGGCTCCCGCAGGACGTGATAGTGAAGACCTTGCTTGATTCGCCGGACCGCACGGTCGCGGCCGTCACCGCCGCCCTTTCCGAAGAGAAGTACAAGATCTCGGTGAGTGCGCTGAAAGATGCGATGACCACAGTGCCGTCGTGGCTCGTCTCTCAGCTGCCGAAGACGATAATGCTTTACGCCGAGCGCCGTATCCAGGACAGGATCAACACCATACGCAAGGCCCTCCAGGACGCCGATGAGCAGGGGCAGATGCAGCTTCTGCAAGAGATGAAAAGGCTCAGGGACGCGCAGTTGCGCATAAAGAAAAAGATAGGAAGAGAAAAATAATACTATATATGGAAAAGAATTTCAAGAGGACGCTTGTCACGTGTGCGCTGCCATACGCCAATGGCCCCGTGCACATAGGACATCTTGCCGGAGTATACATACCGGCCGACATTTATGTGAGATATCTCAGGATGAGGGGGCAGGATGTGCTCTACGTATGCGGATCCGATGAGCACGGGGTGCCAATCACCATCAAGGCCCGCCAGCTCGGCTGCTCGCCGCAGGACATTGTGGACAAGTACGACGCCATAATCAGCGAGTCCTTCAGGGGGTTGGGCATCAACTTCGACATCTACGGCCGCACGACCTCCAAGGTCCATGAGAAGAACGCATCCGAATTCTTCCTCAAACTCTACAACGACGGCAAGTTCATCACACGCGAGAGCGAGCAGTACTATGACCCCGAGGCCAAGTGCTTCCTTGCAGACCGATACATTGTGGGCACCTGTCCGAAATGCGGGGCCGAAGGTGCCTATGGAGACCAGTGTGAGAAGTGCGGCAGTACGCTCAGCCCGGAGGAACTGATCAACCCCAAGAGCAAGCTCAGCGGGGCCGTCCCGGTCAAAAAGAAGACCACACACTGGTACCTGCCTCTGCAGGACTATGAGCAGTGGCTCCGCGAGTGGATCCTTGACGGACACAAGGAGTGGAGAAGCAACGTCTACGGCCAGGTCAAAAGCTGGCTCGACGGGGGACTCCAGCCGCGTGCCGTCACCCGCGACCTCGACTGGGGGGTGCCGGTGCCGCTCAAGGGCGCCGAGGGCAAAGTGCTGTATGTCTGGTTCGATGCTCCGATAGGGTACATCTCCAACACTCAGGAGCTTCTCCCGGACAGTTGGGAGAAGTGGTGGAAGTCGGAAGACACGAAACTGGTGCATTTCATCGGCAAGGACAACATAGTCTTCCACTGCATAGTCTTCCCGTCCATGCTCAAGGCCTACGGTGACGGCTACATACTTCCGGAGAACGTGCCGGCAAACGAGTTCCTCAACCTGGAGGGTGACAAGATCTCCACATCCCGCAACTGGGCTGTATGGGCTCATGAATACCTGAGGGATTTCCCGGGTAAAGAGGATGTGCTGCGCTACGTGCTTACCGCCAACGCCCCCGAGACCAAAGACAACGACTTCAGCTGGAAAGACTTCCAGCAGCGCAACAACAGTGAGCTCGTGGCTGTGTTCGGTAATTTCGTCAACCGTGCTGTGGTCCTGACCCACAAGTATTTCGCCGGGAAGGTGCCGGTGTGCGGCTCGCTTCAGGACATAGACAAGGAAGTTCTGGCGCAGATACCGCTTCTCAAGGCGTCCATGGAGAAGAATATCGAAGAATATCATTTCCGCGAGGCTCTCAAGGATGCCATGTCTCTGGCGCGTCTGGGCAACAAGTACATTTCGGACACGGAGCCTTGGAAGGTGGCCAAGACAGATCTTGACCGTACTGCCACCATCCTCAACCTGTCCCTGCAGATATGCGCTGACCTCTCGATCGCTTTCGAGCCGTTCACTCCGTTCACTGCCGGGAAGCTGCGCAGCATGCTCGGTGTCGGCCTCAAGGCGGGTACCGACCACAGGCCGCAGAGGGATGGTGCGGCTCTGCACACCGTCCTGGAAGGATCAGCGACGGATGATGCCGCTCTTACCCTCGATTGGGAAGTCTTCGGCCGTCCTCAGATCCTTCCTGCAGGGCACCGGATAGGCGAGGCTGAACTCCTTTTTGCCAAGATAGAGGACGAAGCCATAAATGAGCAGCTCGCCAGGCTTGACAGGATCCGTGCCGAGAGGGCGGCTGCTGCGAAGGCCGAGGCAGCCAGGCAGATCGCCCCGCAGAAAGCCGAGTGCAGTTTCGAGGATTTTGACAAGATGGATATCCGGACCGCCACCGTCCTTGAGGCGGAGAGGGTTCCGAAGACTGACAAGCTTCTCAAGCTCACCATCGATACCGGCATTGACCGCCGCGTGATAGTGTCGGGCATTGCCGAGTATTACAGCCCTGAGGATATGTTGGGCAAGCAGATATGCATCCTCGCCAATCTCAAGCCCCGCACCATCAAGGGGATCGAGAGCAGGGGAATGATCCTGATGGCCCGTCAGGGCGACGGCAAGATGCGTTTCATCACTCCGCAGGAGGTACTCTCCAACGGAGCCGAGATAGGTTAAGAACGATTGTACAATGAAGGTATTGATAGTTGACGACGAGAGGGCTATCCGCAACTCTCTTAAAGAGATACTTACCGATGAAGGTTACGATGCCGACACCGCCGAAGACGGGGCCGACGCATTGCGGAAAGTCGAGAAGGAGAAGTTCGATGTGATCTTCTGTGACATCAAGATGCCAGGAATGGACGGCATCGAGGTGCTGGACAAGCTGGTGGAGATGGGGGTTGATGCGGCAGTGGTGATGATCTCCGGCCACGGGGACATCGACACCGCTGTGGAGTGCATCAAGAAAGGGGCCTTTGATTTTGTGCAGAAGCCGCTTGACCTCAACCGTATCCTCATCACCGTCAAGAACGCTTCCGAGCGCCAGACCCTGGCCAGCCAGAACAAGGTGCTCAAAAAGAAGGTCTACGGAGCGGACATGATCGGACAGTCCGCTCCGATGCAGCGCATAAGGGAGATGATAGACAAGGTGGCTCCTACAGACGCGCGCGTGCTCATCACCGGGCCGAACGGCTCCGGCAAGGAGCTCGTCGCGCGCAACCTGCATCAGCAGAGCCGCAGGAGCGCCATGCCTTTTGTTGAGGTCAACTGTGCTGCGATCCCCGGTGAGCTCATAGAGAGCGAACTCTTCGGCCACGAGAAAGGCTCTTTCACCTCTGCCATCAAGCAGCACAAGGGCAAGTTCGAGCAGGCTGACGGCGGGACGCTTTTCCTGGACGAGATCGGGGACATGAGCCTGGCCGCCCAGGCCAAGGTCCTGCGCGTACTGCAGGAGAAGAAACTCTCACGCGTGGGCTCCGACAAGGATATCGAAGTGGATGTCCGCGTGATAGCCGCCACCAACAAGGATCTGCAGAAAGAAATAGCAGCCGGCAATTTCCGCGAAGACCTCTATCACAGGTTGAGTGTCATACTCTTCAGGGTGCCGTCCCTGGATGAGCGCAAGGATGACATTCCTATGCTGATACAGCATTTCCTGGAGAAATACACTGACGGTGGAAGGGCCAGGAGCTTTTCCCCTGAGGCGGTGGAGCTGCTTGTAAGCAAAAGCTGGCCAGGAAACATACGCGAACTGGACAATGTCGTGGACAGGCTTCTCATACTGGGGGATGATGTGATAAGCGCTCAGAATGTACGGGATTATGTCAATCTGTAGCGGCATGAGACGTTTATTCTCCGTTTTATTCCTCTCTTTCCTGATCTGTCTCGGTGCCGGGGCGCAGGGCAAGCTGTACACCCGCAAGGCCAAGCTCGAGGATTTCCCGACAAGGACCGTCAAGGTCGTCATCGGCGGGAGTTCTTTTCTTGACCTGTCATTCCGTGAAGAAATTACCACCCGCTGGCGGATCTCTCCTTATGAGTTCTGTTCCCCGGCAGAATATGAGTCGCTCAAGTCGGACAATTCCCTGTATTTCCTCAGGATCGTCTCTGATGAGGGCGTGGCCTTCCTTCTTCTGACCAAAGGCGGCAAGGAGGATGAGGATGACAACCTCAAGAAGCCTTTTGAGGTGATCCGCGTCCCTATAGCCAGCATCGATGACCCGAGCGGGAAAGAACTGATGTTCATGGGGGCGTTTGTCGACATACTCCAGGCTTTCGTCGAGGACGCCATGGTGTCCGACAAGGCAGCGTATTCCGGGCTCAAATGGTATAATTCCAGGAAATTCTCCGGCAGGAAAATATATCTCAACGATCCGGACCTCGTGGATGAGAAGTACCTCTCGGGTGAGGATGGTGCCCTGGTCGGCATCTGCATAGCTCCGACACTTGTGTCTTTCGGCAGCAGGTGCTACAAGATGGTGATTTCTGCGGACACGCATGAACTCTACTATTTCAACGCCTCCAAGTACAGCGGCTCCCGCGACAGGGAGTTCACGGAGAGGGAGATCAAGAAGCTCAACAAGAGAAATGGAGTCAGCGCTCAACCGGTATATCAGGAGACATAGCACTCTCCCGTCTGAAGCCCTGCTCTGGATAGAGAAGCAGACCAACATCCGCACCAATTATCCGCGGATGCTTTCCGGGCCGGTGCAGGGCGGACTTCTGAAGATGCTTGTGGAGATCTCCGGCGCCAGAAAGGCGCTGGAGATAGGTTCATTCACGGGATATTCCAGCGCCTGCATGGCTCTCGGGCTGCCTGAAGGAGGGCATCTTGACGCCCTTGAACTCAATGATGAACTTGAGGATCTGATGCGTGAAGGCTGGGAGCGGGCCGGTGTACAGGACAAGATAAGTCTGCATATCGGGGATGCTGTCCAGACCCTGAAAGGCCTGGGCGGGGAGTATGACTTCGCTTTCGTTGATGCCAACAAACGTCAATATCTTGAATATTACGAGCTTGTCCTCCCGCTTCTGCGCTCTGGAGGTCTGATGGTTGCCGATGATGTGCTTTGGGACGGCAAGGTCTATGCGGAAACACCTTCTTCTGACGCACAGACCCGCTCCCTGCTTGAGTTCAACGATTTCGTCGCCTCGGACCCGAGGGTTGAGGTCGTGATGCTTCCGCTGCGTGACGGGCTTTCCCTGATCCGCAAAAAGTAAAATATATTTTTACTATTTTTGTCCTTTATGTCAGATTACATCGTATCAGCCCGCAAATACCGGCCCGACAGCTTCGAATCGCTTATCGGCCAGGACAATATAGCCCGTACGCTCAAGAACTCCATACGCAGGGGGCAGTTGGCCCATGCGTATCTGTTCTGCGGACCGAGGGGTGTCGGCAAGACCACGGCCGCCCGTATTTTCGCCAAGACCATCAACTGCGCCAATCCGGGTCCGGACATGGACCCTTGCGGGGAGTGCGATTCCTGCCGTTCGTTCCAGGAGGGCAGGTCCTACTGCATACACGAACTTGATGCGGCGTCCAACAACGGAGTGGACGATATCAAGGCTCTCATGGACCAGGTGCAGATACCGCCTCAAGTAGGGAAGTATTCGGTGTACATAATCGATGAGGTTCACATGCTGACGCAGTCGGCGTTCAACGCTTTCCTCAAGACACTCGAAGAACCGCCTGCACATGCGATTTTCATCCTGGCCACCACGGAGAAGCATAAGATCATCCCGACGATCCTCAGCCGTTGTCAGACCTACGATTTCAACCGCATAAGCATTCCGGACATAGTCCGCAACCTCAGGGACATCGCCGGCAAAGAGGGGATCACGATAGACGATGAGTCTCTGCACATTATAGCCCACAAGGCCGATGGGGCCATGCGTGACGCGCTGACCATTTTCGACCAGACCGTGGCTTTCTGCGGGACAGATGTCAAGGCTGAAGAGGTGATGCGCAATCTCAACGTCCTTGACTATGAGTACAGTTTCCGCCTCGTAGACGCTTTCCTTACAGGTGATTATGCCACGGCACTGCTGATTTTTGACGAAGTGCTCTCCAAGGGTTTTGACGCCCAGCATTTTGTGGCGGCCCTGAGTTCTCATCTGCGAGATCTGCTTGTCAGCCGCACAGGCGGGCTGGAAGCCCTCCTAGACCTTCCGGACTCCCTGAAGAGGCGCTACGCCGAGCAGGCGTCGAGATGTTCCGTGAAGTTCATATATGACGCTCTCGGCATTACCACGCAGTGCGATGCCGGATACAAGGCCTCCACCAATCAGAGGCTGCATATCGAATTCACCCTTATGAGGCTTTCGTTCCTTTGTGCGGCCCCTTCAGCGGCTTCGGCTCCGACCATCAGGCAGCCTGCCGTCCAGCCGAAGCCGGCGGAAATCCCGGCCCCTGCATCAGTGCCGCAGCAGGCTGCACCAGTCCCTGCAGCGGTGGAGGCGGCGGCTCCGGTCCGGCAGCCTATGTCCTCTGACACGGTAGAGAAGACCGGGGAAACCCCTGTCGCGGCCCAGACCGTTCCCGCAGTGTCCCGCCGGCGTCCCGCCAAGTCTGGCTCCAGCCTGTCCTTCTCTTCCCTGATGAGCGAAGACGAGCAGAAGCCCGTGCAGGCTGAGGACAAGAAGTCAGGGGAAGCTCTGCCGGATGAGGAGACTCTGCGTGCCAGGTGGACGGAACTGCCGTCTTATTATGCCGACAAGCCGCGTCTGATGAGCCTGCTTTCCAAGTCCACCCCGAAGATTTCGGATGAAGAGGGCCGCAAGCTCGTGGAATTCACCGTGACCAATGAGGCGCAGAAACGCTGGATAGAAGAGAAGGTCCTGCGCGAACTCGAAAAGAAATATTGTGAGCTGGTCGGCAGCACTGCCATACGCATCGCACCGTCTGTGCTGCCTGACGAACAGAAAGAAGATGTCAAATATATGCCCGCGGAGAAGGCAGAAGACCTGATGGGCAAGAACGAGGAGGTCAGAAATCTTGTGATGGACCTCTCTTTGGATGTTAAGTGATGTGAAATGAAACTTCGCTGCGAGAATATAATTAAGAAATATGGTCTCAGGACGGTTGTCAAGGGCGTTTCCATGGAGGTCAACCAGGGGGAGATCGTGGGGTTCCTCGGGCCTAACGGAGCCGGTAAGACCACAAGCTTCTACATGATCACGGGACAGATAGTCCCGAACGGCGGAAAAGTATACCTCGATGATGAGGACATAACGGGGCTGCCTATGTACAAGCGGGCCCAGAAAGGTGTGGGATACCTGCCGCAGGATGCCTCGGTGTTCCGGAAGATGTCAGTCGAGGACAACATAGTCTCCGTGATGGAGATGAAGGGCATCCCCAAGGCTGAACGGGAAGAACGCACCGAGGCCCTGATAGACGAGTTCAACCTTTCCAAAGTGCGCAAGTCGCTCGGCATACAGCTGTCGGGAGGGGAGCGCCGCCGCTGCGAGATAGCCCGGGCGCTGGCCATAGACCCGAAATTCATCCTTCTGGATGAGCCGTTCGCAGGGGTGGACCCTATCGCGGTGGAGGATATCCAGTATATCATCGCCAAGCTTAAATACCGCAACATCGGGGTCATCATCACCGACCACAATGTAGGAGAGACCCTTGCCATCACCGACAGGGCCTACCTCCTCTACGAGGGCACCATCCTCCAGGAAGGCACCCCTCAGCAGCTTGCCGCCGACGAGGATGTACGGACCAAATATCTCGGCTCGGGCTTTGTGCTCAAGCGTTCCGTCTCAGTCCAGCGTGCCCTTGATGAGCACGAGGCGATGATGCGTACCAGGATAGTGGAAGAGGAGGATGTGAAGATATGAGAGTACCAGACATAATCATAGCTGTGGACGGATATTCATCCACAGGCAAAAGCACTTTCGCCAAGTTGGCCGCCAAGAGGTTCGCTTTCCAGTATCTGGATTCCGGCGCCATGTACAGGGGGGTGACCCTGTATGCGCAGGAGAACGGCTTCATTACACAGGACAATGTGATCTCTCCTGCACTTGAGGCAGCCCTTGAAGGCCTGGACCTTCACTTCGGTGAGGGCGGGACATACATTGGAGAAAGATGCATAGAGAAAGAGATACGCACCATGAAAGTATCTTCTCAGGTCAGCCCGATAGCGACTGTGCCCTATGTCCGCAGGTATGTGGATGCGCGACTGCATTCCTTTGCGGCCGCGGGCAGGGTCGTGATGGACGGGAGGGACATAGGCACGACTGTCTTCCCGCAGGCGCAGCTCAAGATCTTCATGACCGCCACTCCACAGGTGAGGGCACAGCGGCGCTTTGACGAGCTCAAGGCCAAAGGGCAGGACCCTGTATTTGATGAAGTGCTGCGCAACCTTCAGGAGCGGGATTATATAGATTCGCACCGTGAGGCCTCCCCGCTCCGGCGGGCCGGGGACTCGTTTGAACTCGACAACTCCACGATGAGCCTCGAAGACGAACTTGTCTGGATAGAGGGGCTCATAAGGGGAAGGTTCACCATATATGATCAGGAAGGTTGAAGTTGACCCGAACTCGGGTTTCTGCGGAGGGGTGATCCGGGCCATCAGCACGGCTGAAGCATACTTGAAAGACAGCGGCTCTCCGCTTTTCTCGCTTGGGGCCATAGTCCATAACGAAGAGGAGCTCTCAAGGCTTCGCGACATGGGGCTTGAGACGGTGGACAGCATAGCCGACATGGGCTCGCGTCCGTCAGGAAGCCCTCTTCTCATCCGTGCCCATGGGGAGCCGCCGGCTGTATATTCCGATGCGGAACGTATGGGTCTCAATATTATAGACTGCACTTGCCCTGTCGTGCTGAAGCTTCAGAAGATGATCCGTGACGCTTATGCACAGGTCCGCTGCAAAGGGGGGCAGCTGCTTCTGTTCGGCAAGTCCGGGCACCCGGAAGTCCTTGGGCTTGTGGGGCAGGCCGGCGGGGATGTGGTCGTCTTTCAGAAGCCGGAAGAACTTTCCGCTCTTGTCTCCTCCGGCGTTGTCCGCCCGGAGCATGACATAGAACTGTTTTCGCAGACCACCATGAGCCCGTCCAATTATCAGCGCGCATCGGAGATCCTCTCTTCTCGCATGACCGGAGGGGCCCGGCTGAATGTCCACAACACGATATGCTCCCAGGTCGCGTCACGCCACAAGGAACTTGCCGGGTTCGCGGGGAGCCACGATGTGATACTTTTCGTCTCCGGCAACGCCAGTTCCAACGGCAAGGTCCTCTTCGAACTCTGCCGGAGCGTCAATCCGCGCACTTACCACATGGAATCCGCCTCCGGACTGAAGCCGGAATGGCTGGAAGGGGCGGAAAGCGTAGGGGTGTGCGGCGCCACATCCACTCCAAAGTGGCT